>JBGSMH010000279.1:0-4125 GCA_041740275.1 Phycisphaerae bacterium | reverse complement strand
CAGCCCCGGTCAGCACCACGACGTGCGGGGCGGTGCGAAGGAGATCCACCAGATCGGGCGGGATGTGGGTCATGCCGGTAAACGTTATCATCAAAACCCCCGTCGGACACACAGGGCGATCCGCCCCTGACAACTTGTGATACATTGGCTGGGTCGGCGAGGTGCCGAATCATCAAGACCAGATCAAGATGTCCCACAATGCCACCGCCATCAACGCCGTCTCCCGTGCCCGTGGTTTCGCCATCGAGGCGCACGGCCCGCAACGCTACGGCGATCAACCGTATGTGACCCACCTGGACGTCGTGGCCGACTTACTCAAACCCTTTGGCGCCAGCGCCCAGACCGTCGGCTACCTTCACGATGTGATCGAGGACACCGCCGTCACCGCCGAACAGGTGCGGGAGGGATTTGGGGATCTGGTCGCGCAGTGCGTGAAACTGGTGACCGACGAGCCGGGAATTGATCGCAGCGATCGCAAGGCGAAGACGAACGCTAAGTTGTCGGCTGTCCACGGTGAACTTCAACTCGCACTGATCGTGAAAGCCGCGGACCGCCTGGCCAATCTTCGAATGTCTGCCCGCGCTGGCAACGATAACTCGAAGCTCGCAATGTACCGCCGCGAACACCCGGCCTTTCGCGACGCCGCGTTCCGACCGGGTCTCTGCGACGAACTATGGACGGAGATCGAACAGATCCTTTCGACGAAACCGAGCCAAGCCTGAAAAGTATGAAAGCAATTGTGTATGAAAGATATGGGCCGCCTGAGGTTCTTCAATTGAAGGAGATCCAAAAGCCCACCCCCAAGGACAACGAAGTCCTGATCAAGACACATGCGACAACGGTAACCTCCGGGGACTGGAGGGTCCGAAGTCTCAATGTGCCAGCCGGGTTTGGGCTCATCATGCGTTTGGTATTTGGAGTCACCGGACCCAAGCAACCCATACTGGGGACAGAGCTGGCCGGGGTCGTTGAATCGGTCGGCAAAGATGTAACGAGATTCAAGGTCGGTCACCAGGTCTTTGCGTTCAGCGACACCGCCATGGGTTGTCATGCAGAGTACAAATGCATGCCGGAAGACGGGGCGATGGCATTGAAACCCCCCAATCTTACCTGGGAAGAAGCCGCCGCACTCTCTTTTGGCGGAACAACGGCGTTGAGTTTTTTCAGAAGAGGAAAACTACAGAGCGGCGAGAAAGTGCTCGTCAATGGCGCGTCCGGAGGGGTAGGCACAGCGGCGGTTCAGCTTGCCAGGCACTTCGGGGCAGACGTGACAGGGGTGTGCAGTACCGCGAACGTGGAATTGGTCAGATCGCTGGGCGCCAGTCATGTGATCGACTACACCAAGGAGGACTTCACACAGAATGGTGAAACCTATGACGTCATTGTCGATACCGCTGGCACAGCCCCTTTCTCCCGCAGCAAAGCATCGTTGAAGGAAAAAGGACGCCTTCTGATGGTATTGGGTGGTCTACCCGACATGCTCCGGATTCCATGGGTGTTGATGACGAGCAGCAAGAAAGTCATCGCTGGGCCAGCGGCCGGGCGCGCCGAAGATCTGCGTTTTCTCGCGGGGCTGGCTGAGGCGGGTCAATTCAGACCGGTCATTGATCGGTGCTATCCGTTCGAGCAGATCGCCGAGGCCCATCGCTACGTCGATACCGGACGCAAGAAGGGGAATGTCGTCATAACGCTGGTGGATGCGAATCGGGGATAGATAGGCTGAACGCGTATATCAAACTCTTTGAAGCGATGGTTAACGCCGACGGAGTAGACGTTTGGGCGAGGCGCCTGAGTATCACGTCAGTCTCGATCAGGTTATCGGCTTCGAGGTTCGGCCGGACACGGTCTGCTTCCGATGCCGGACGGTCGGCCGACTCAACAGGGATAGTGCGTCTACGCCTGTCGAGGCCGCTTGTACCGGCGTTTTGAGTGCCGATCCCCACATGCACCGCGTTATACAGCAGCCAAAAGTTTCAAAAGTGTTATTGAGAACGAGACCGAGTAGTGGATGCATCTACCCCAACCCAAGACTTTGATTCTAGGTCTGATCGAGTCGGCGTCATGCACTTTCCCAAGTCGCTGATCACCCGTCGCGTCGCCAACGACGGCATACACTTACTTTGGGGGCCCGCCAGTGTGACGATGCGGATGTTTCGGCCTTCAGGACACCCGCAAGATTCCAAAACGCCGCATGGAGCGTCTGGTGGCCGCCTAGAACACGTCCATCTGGTCGCCTTGAATCCTGTACAATCCGATCCCAGAATGCGATAGGTAGGAGTGCGACGAGATGAGTGAGATCGGCGCGCAAACAGGAAGCTTGTCATTCGGTTTCGTACAGTTCTGACTTACTGTTGGAACTGGCGCGCATAGCGACCGTTCATACGCCTGATGATCGCCGCAAGGCGTATTGCACTCTGGTCATGGCAAAGGGAGACCGCGCAGGCGCTGGACGTAATCGGAGGGAAAGAACCAGAATCCGCCCTCTGGCGTTCGTTCCAGACCGCGGGCATGGGCGGGTAGGTCGTAGCCCAGAGCGAGCAACACGTCGCTCACCACCCATGGGCTCTGGTACCAGCCGAAATGGCCAGTTACGTTGCCCGCGTCGTCACGGGAACCCCCCTTGGGCTCCTGGTAAGTCATGTCCAGGAACTCGATTCGATCGCCCGCTGCATCCATGTCGCGCCGATGCTGATCCGTCAAAGTGATGTTCCAAGACCCGCCCAACCGGTCCGATCCATGGATCGCCGACGCCAGCGCCAGGACGGGGTCTTCGGAGCTGACCGTGACGATGACCCGCTGGCATTTCCGAGCGTATACAGGCACCTGCTGCTTGCTCCATTTCTGGAGATCCAGGTCAGCACCGACAAGCAAAACGACGCCGATCTTCGCTGCGGCTCGGGTATCGACGTCATCCGATTTTTGCTCCATTTCCTGTGCCCGCAGCACCAGCGCCTCGCTTGTCAGCGGTGCACCGGCGCTGTAGCCGAGTATATGGATACTGGTCGCATCGGTCCGCTCGCCGATCAGCCGCAGCAGGCCAGCGAGATTCTGGGCCTCACTGATCGCGACATTTGAGTCGCGGCCATACTGCATATCCCCATGGCCGTACGGGCGTTGCGGGGCGGTGCCTCGGATTTTCTCGAAAAGCCCGTACAGGGTGCGACACTGATCCGCCGCGTCCGTGAGGCGATCAGGCAAGATCGACAACACGACATCCGATCGCGCGACCAGCGGGTCATGTTACAACGAGTCGCATCTTTGTCGCCGCGCGAACGCCAAGTGGCCGATTTTGTCGCCAAGGGGCTGCGGAATCTCCAGATCGCCGAAGCACTGGAACTCAGCGTTCGTACGGTCGAGATGCACCGAACCCGACTGATGCGGCGGCTTGGCGCCCGCTCCCCCGGGGAAATCGCATCGATCATCGCCGCCGGAGCGGGCGAATCGTAACCATGCCCCATCAGGACCAGTAAACGCGTCCGTGAACCGACTGTCGTACCGCGTCGGAGATGAACCCGTAGATCGACGGGTGCATTCGGCCGAGACTCCTGCAACGTCTTTACTGCCATCCCCGCCTCAAGCGCCATCGAGTCGACGCTCTTGCGAAGCAGATCGCTGATCATTCCCTGAGCGTACGCCTCCAGTGGCGACGAGCGAAGAACGCCGCTTCGCACTTTGGTCAAGCGAGACAACATCCTCCTCTAAAGCCGATCTTCGGCAACGGCGGCCTTGTCGACGACTTGATAGATCCCCCATGTCACCCCGTTCTTTGTGGCCCACTGCGGTTCGTCCCACTCTTTCATCACATTCAGCTGCCACTTGGGCGCGAAACGCTGTCGTAACTGTGGAAGCTGCGATTGCGGGATGAGGCAGACCACCTGGCGGTTGGCCGCCAGGGACTGGCGGATCAGTTCCTCCTGCCGCACCTTTAGCTGCGCGTCGTTGTTGCTTTGGTAAAACTCGTAGGCGCGCTGTCGGCGCTCGGGCTGCATCAATATCCCCTGTGTCAACGGCCCGCGAAACTGATTCCCGTACCTTTGATGAAACGATGCCAGCGTATAGAGCACGAAGTGCCGCCGCGTTCCCAAGTGGTATTGCATCTGGTCGGCGGCGAAGATCACCGCATCA
>JBGSMH010000278.1:0-3398 GCA_041740275.1 Phycisphaerae bacterium | reverse complement strand
GCGATCTGCTCGTCCATGCCAACTGCATCCACCACGCCGGATCGCAATCGCACGAGTATGTGGTCTATCGCCGAACGGACGGGGCGCATGCCAGATCGACCCTTTTTTCGCGCGGAGACTATACCGAAGGCGTGCTGCGGCTTGATCCGGCCCCCTGCTGGAATCGCGACGCCACGCAAATTCTCCTGCCCGCAATCTCCGCCGATGGAACACGACAATTGTTCACGATTGAATTGCGCCCGTGAACAGGTGAAACCACCCGTGTGCAGCCCCGATCGATCGCCCAAAACCGGATACCCTTGTCCCTATCCCAGATTAACCTTGACGGGACGCGACCCGCCTCAATACAATCATTCGGTTGATATGAATTCCAGTGCGACAATGTGTCGTACCTAACTTCGTTCGGCCAAGCCATCTCTGACATGCTCGAAATAGTCTTCTTACGCTGAGGAATCCATGAAATTCGAAGCTAAAAATCGTCCTGCTCGTTCACGCCAGAGCGCCTTCACCTTGGTCGAATTGCTCGTGGTGATCGGTATCATCGCCGTTCTCATCTCGGTCCTGTTGCCGGCATTGCAGCGGGCGCGAGAGTCGGCGCGTACCCTCAAGTGCTCGGCCAATCTTCGGCAAATCGGACAGGGAGTTCACCTATTCGCCAGCCAGAACGACAATCGTTTTCCCAGCGGCGGGTCAAATCCGTTTTCCTTCTCCTGGCAGGCGACACTGAGTTGGACCGTGTTCAAACAACCCGGCTCATACATCCATCGAATGGGTAACGTCGGCGGCGCGACCAAAATCTACTGCCCGACCGCAGAAAACATGAATCGCGACCAAGCAGCACGCCGGACATACGTCATGAACTCGCACTTCATCACCGGACAAGTCACCCCCCCGACGCACAATTGGCCTGACCCGATCGGGTCAACCCCCATCACCGATTACAAACTGGGCTATCGCCTGTCGCAGGTCAATAGGCCGGCGGAAAAGATCCTGGCATGGGAAGCCGATGCCCCGCGCGATGCCTACCGCGGCAATAATGAGACACTTCTGCTCAACAATCCGATCCCCTTCCGAGGCGATCTGGATGGCAACTGGGCGTTCCGCCACAACAAGTTCAATGCGATGAACGTGCTCTATCTCGATGGGCACGTTGAAGTCGAGCGTCGTTCGAATGACATTTTCAAATCGACGCGTTACGTTCGCTGAGTCAAGACAGCCAGTATTTAGTGGCTGCGGGACGCGCGTGCGAGCGGAATCTCCGCCAGTCCGTCCTTATCGGCGTCTTCCGAGGCGCATCGAATCGGTTCATCCCGGTCGGCACGGAGCCCGCCGTTACGGGTGCGAAGTACCTGGAGATGACAACCGGGTTAAACTTCTCCAGCCCACAAGATGAACCTTGACTACGCGCCTTCGATCCAACTACAATCATTCGGTTGATTCGATTTTCTGTGCGGCATAATGTCGCATTTTTATCGATCCGAAGTTGGTTTGTGAGCGTAGATAAGATTGTGGTCCCTACACGAAGGCATTTATGAAATCTGCACCTCGAGAACGTATCCCATCTCCACGACGTGGCGGGTTTACTCTCGTCGAGTTGCTCGTGGTGATCGGCATCATCGCGGTACTTATCTCAGTGCTTCTACCCGCACTACAAAAAGCCCGGGAGTCGGCCCGCACCCTCAAGTGTTCCTCCAATCTGCGGCAAATCGGGCAGGCGGTGCAACTGTTCGCGGGCGAAAACGACAACCGCTTCCCCAGTGGCGGAACGCAGACTTTTTCGTTCGCGTGGCAGGAAGTCCTCAGTTGGACCGTGTTTAAGCAACCGGCAGGGTATATTCATCGCAGTGGAAACATCGGAAGCAATTCCAAGATCTACTGCCCAACCGCAGAATCGATGAATCGCAACGCGTCCGGGCGTCGGACGTATGTCATGAACTCGCATTTCATCACCGGACAAGTCGTTCCGCCGACTCACGATTGGCCTGATCCCGTCGGTTCGACGACCGCAATCACCGCGTATTCGCTCGGCTATCGCCTCACGCAGGTCAATCGTCCTGCGGAAAAGATTCTGGCATGGGAAGCCGATGCCCCACGCGACGCCTACCGAGGTAATAATGAGACGCTTCTGCTCAACAATCCGATCCCCTTCCGAGGCGATTTGGATGGCAATTGGGCGTTCCGACATAACAAGTTCACCGCGATGAACGTGCTGTATCTCGACGGCCATGTTGAGGTCGAGCGTCGGTCGAATGACATCTTCAAATCCACGCGTTACGTCAGGTAGGTTGACTGGACGCTGGGCTTTTCCATAGAATCATCCGATTGACTGGAGTACGGCATCGCAGGCGGTATTTTCAGTCGAGAGTGCATTTCCGAATCGTGCGCAACAGCGTCTGCCTGACGCGAGAGGATCACTATGAAGCCCACATCTGCAATTCGTTCAGCTCGTCAACGGTGCGGTGGATTTACGCTGGTTGAACTGCTGGTGGTGATTGGCATCATCGCGGTTCTCATTGCGATCCTGTTGCCGGCGCTAAATAAGGCACGCCAGCAGGCGCGCTCTGTACAGTGCTCGGCCACCATGCGCGAGATCGGGCAAGCGCTGATGATGTTTACCCAAAGCCACAAGGGTCGATTCCCCGGCAGCGCGACGACCTCCGCGGGCAGCAGCTATGGCTGGGCCAGCATCATGAACGCGGAGTATTACAAAGGCTCGACTAAAATCTCGCTCAGCGGGTACGGGCAAAAAACACTATCCTGTCCGGAGCAGCGCGGCTCAGTGGTGGGCCTGCGCCGATATACCCTCAACGAGTATGCCGCAGGCGGCGCAACCCACGGCGGCCAGTGGCCTGGGGCGTTTGGCGTGGAAATCACCCCCGCCAACACCTACATCGACAGCCTGAGCCAGTACCGACTCGGTGCCCGAGTCTCCAAGTTCCAACAAGGCTCAACAACCTTCCTCCTCCTGGAATCAGAGCGATCAACCGACACGAGCATTTCCAGTTGGCCGCACAACGACCTGCCCTCGACATGGTATCTGGGTGATTCATTGCCGGGACGTCCGGCATGGTCCGGTGCCTACGGCACGTTTGCGTTCCGGCACCCGTATATGCGTGCCATGAATGTCCTGTTTATCGACGGACACGTCGATCGCCTCTCGCCCAAAGATGAGCTCAATTGGACTTGGCGGTTCCATCCGAAAGGTCGATAGGCCTCGCAAGTCTTCGGCGTATTGGCCATTCCCGCGATTCGGGAGGTAGCACATGCAGTGAAGTTGATTCGGACGTGCGAAGTTGAGACGCAACAGCCTTTTTTCATTCGGAGGCAACATTCCATGAGAACTGCGACAGGTCATCGTCCGGGTTTCTCGCGTCAACATGGATTTACGTTGGTTGAGC
>JBGSMH010000277.1:0-3629 GCA_041740275.1 Phycisphaerae bacterium | reverse complement strand
AACCCACGCCGGGGTAAACCGGCGTGGGCAGGGAAGGATTATTTGGGAACAAATAGTTAGGACAGATCCGCAGTTGCGACCGAATCCCGCGGCTTAAGAACGCCGTCGTCAATCAGCCGACGAATCTTCAACAATGCCTTGTTCTGGATCTGCCGGACCCGTTCCTTGGTCACGCCGATGATCCGGCCAACCTGATCCAGCGTCAGCGGCGAATCCTGGGTCTGATTCCAGTTGAACCGCTGCTTGATCACCGTCTGCTCAATGTTCGACAGATCCGCCAAATTGCGATCGACGATCTGCTTCAGTTCATCGACGAGGTCGTCCTGCACCACATCACGCTTGCGATCGGTCCAGTCGCTTTTTTCCAGATCCGGTTCAAACTCGACCGGGAAACGTTGACGGTGCTTGGTGTGCTTCTGGGCGCAGCGGCTGAACGCCTTCAGAATCGCCCGGCAGGCATAGGTGCTGAACTTAAACCCGCGCTCAACGTTGAACTTTTCAACCGCCCGCAGCAGTGCCATGTTTCCTTCGGAAACAATCTCAGCGAAGTCGATGTCGCCCAGTCGCGTCCGCTTGGCCATCGCCAAGACCAACGCCAGGTTGGTTCGGGTCAGGTATTCGCGGAAGTGCTCGCACTTGCCATCCCATTCGACCAACTGTCGCGCCAGATCGCGGTTCAGACCTTCGGCCTTCACCTGCTTTTGCAGGCGGGTCAGCTTGTGTTTGCAGTAGTTGTAACGCAGGAACATGATCTGCTCTTCTTTGGCATTCATGAGTTGCGGCGTCCCGGAAGTCGCTCCGTTGACGGCCTCATCGCGCGTCGGCTGATACCAGGCGACCAGCGGCAAGGCCGACGGGTCTTCCGAGAAAAGCTCTGCTTCAAGATTCTTGCGTTTGAACTGCACTGAATCGATGTAGGCATGATTGCCTTCGAGCACTTTTTCAGCCTTGGCGCGAAGGTCTTTCGCTATTGACTGAGCCCGGGGCGTGGTGCGCCGCTTGGACAATGCTGTTAGTGTAGTGGCCATCCGTGTCTCCTTCTTCTTTAGTCACATTCGTGTCGAGAACATGGTTTGCTCCCTTCAACACGCCTATGATTATTCGCCGTTAATACCACAAGGTGATACGCTTATGGTCTTACAATCGGATGAGGTTTTTCAACCCTCACAAAAACAAGCACTTACAATCGTTTTCGTCGTGCTTTTTTTGCACCCGACTGGTCAACTGGACACTTATCGCGTCCTTCAAAGCTGACCATGCCGGTATCATCCGCTACGAACCTGAAGACAATCCCCTGTTTGCTCTAAAAAGGAATTCATTTTTTGACTGCTGCAAATCCATGATCATCGGACTGATCAGTCCGGTGCGCCGTCGAAATTGAGGGTCATGTAATACATCTCCTTGCCCAAGTCTGTCGGAGCGCCGGCCTCTTTGGGATCCAGATGATCATGGAACATCGCGATCAACGCCTCGCGCTTTGTCTGATCCTTGGGAAGGACGACGATCACCTTATCCGCCTGGCGTTTCTCGCCAAAGACATAGACCTGCGAAACCGACACCTCTTTTGCGCCGGCGTCGAGCAGGTCTTGCACCATCTTGCGGCTTTGCGGGTTATCGAACCCGATGATGCAGTCGATGTTGTTGGCCTTGACGAACTCGCTGGCGTCCTGGGCATCGGCGCGGAGCAGCAGCGCGTTGGCAAAGCCATTGTTCCGACCGGCGGGCGAGCTATCGATGCGGATTTCGTCCGCACCATCACCCCCGAAGAACATCGCCATCGGGTTCCCCCCCGTTGACCAGTTGCCCCCGCCCAGAATCATCGACAACAACACCGCCAGCACCACATACCCGATCCATGTCCGCACCAGCCAGATGATCACGGTCAGGATCATCACTTCGGTCGTATCCAGATCAAAAAAGTAGGCGAGCAACGCGTAGTAACACGCCAGTGCGATCATCCACCCGACCATTCCCCCGACCGGCCCGAGTTTCCATTCAATCAGCCCGCTGATCGCACCGGGCAATAGTGAAACGGCACACAGTTTCAACAGTGCCTCGGCCGGGGCACCGAGGGAGATATCGAGCACTTTGATCGCGATCAGACACCCGATCGCGATAAAGAGCATGTTGACGAACATCGACACGCCGGTGATGACCAAAGCGGTGGGCGCACCGACATCAAAGCGAAGAAGCGAATGGGTGAACATCAAACCCAGGCCGATGACGGTGAGGATGATGGGGATGGTCAGTTGCTTGAGTGCGGCGTTGGCGTCTTCGGCCTCTTTGGAGGCGACGACAGGCGACTTACGGGCATACCCAAGAGTCTGCGGGATCGCCGCTGCCGCTACAGGTGCGACGGGCGCTGCCGCCAGGGTTGGCCGCGCCAGGACAGGCTTGGGCAGAGGCGGTGCCGGGTCACTCGCCAGATCGTAAGTACTCTCACTGATCTGAGGCTCCGGTTCCGCTTCCGACAGCGGCGGCGAATCGGGTGCGACCATCACCTGCCCGCACTTGCAGCGCACCTTTTTCCCGGCCAATTCCGGCTTCCAGGTATAGGCACGTTGACACCCTTGACACTCAAATTTCCCGGCCTGTGACATGATTCGGTCCCTCGATCGCGTAAAACGACCCCAGATTAACCCGTCACCCCAACAGGCCGCAAGATTTATCGACGCCAGAAAGATTGGGGTATGGGGCTTGGGAGGAAGGCGTAGACCGTGATTCGCGGTTGGTGGGTCGTGAAGAACAGGTTCAGGTTTTGTCTCCTGTCTCCTTTCCTCTGTCTCCGGCCTGCCCACTGCCCACTGCCGACTGCCCACACTTTTTCACTTGTTGCATTTGTTGCATCCGTTTTGACCCATGCGAAAAACGTAACTGCTGGCCGCCGCGAGACTTGTCGAATCGGAGAGCCCTCGCGTGTTGCGCGCCAGCGTGCAACTGTTGCATTTCCGACCTTTCCGGCCGGAGTTCAGCCCTTTCTATCTACTCTTCGATGAGCGAACGCCGCGAGGGGAAAGAAGATGACGCATCCCCAAACGCAGCAAGAATGACCGCCCAACTATATCCCCGCCCACGTCAGAAGTCGGCGGCAAAATCAGGCAAATCCGCCGACTTCTTGCATCCCCTGACACCATGCTGTCACACCTGCGGCAAGACCCTGCCTCCCACTCTGTTCGATGTCAATTTGTCGCACCGCCGATTTTTTAGTTGCAAACCTGCAAGCAGTCCGACTAACGTTCTTACTGCGCCACGAAACTGGCCAATAGGGAGATCACATGCCTAGAGCGTACATAGGCCTGATGAGTTCATTCTTTCATCCGGTTCTTGCCTTTGTGGTACTGTCAATGGCAGTTGCCGTCCAATGCATGGCGTCAGAACCTCCACAGTTGCCGCCAGAGCTTCAGGGCGTCATCACCATGATCGAAGAGTATCGGACAATACCTAGCCTACACGTGAAATCGGTCTGGGAAACCACACTTGATCGCAATTGTTGTAACGCTGCGAAAATGTCACCTGTTTGACGCAATGAAAATGTCACTTGTTTCGGTCCTGTTATAGGGCTGTGATGGAGCATTTGACGATGAGCAGGAAAGAGCGTGAACGGTTGTGCATTTTTGAACAGGTAAAGT
>JBGSMH010000276.1:0-3255 GCA_041740275.1 Phycisphaerae bacterium | reverse complement strand
GATCGGCCAGCACTTGATCGCCGAGGCAGGCACGGGCGTTGGCAAATCCTTCGCATACCTCGTTCCGGCGATCGAATATGTCCTGAAGACCAAGAAACGCGTCGTTATCTCCACCCACACCATCGCGTTGCAGGAGCAGTTAATCGAGAAAGACATCCCGCTGCTGCGGAGTGTCTATCCCGATGAGTTTTCTGCAGTACTGGTTAAGGGCCGCGGAAATTATCTGTGCAAAAGGCGACTCGATCAGACGCGGGCGCGGCAGAACATGTTGTTCGACAATGACCGGCAAATCGAAAGCCTGCACGCGATCCAGGATTGGTCTGAATCGACGTACGATGGCTCGCTGACCTCACTGCCGATGTTGCCCGATCCGAGCGTCTGGGAGCGCGTCAACGCCGAACAGGGCAACTGTATGGGCAAGCGGTGTCGCTTCTTCGGCGAATGCCACTGGCAGGCGGCCAAGCGACGGATGCAGAGCGGGCAACTGCTGATCGTCAATCATGCCCTTTTTTTCTCCGATCTGGCGTTGCGGTCGGCCGGAGTGAATTATCTGCCCAAGTACGATGCGGTGATTTTCGACGAAGCCCATACGATCGAAGACGTCGCCGGTCAGCATTTTGGGATTCGCCTGTCCGAGGGATCGGTCAAACACCAACTCCGCACCCTCTACGACACGCGTCGCGGCAGCGGCATCCTTAGCACCCATGGTGGGGCAGCAAACGCGGCGATCCAGTGCGTGTCCGATCTGGGGGATGAGGTCGATACGTTTTTTGATCGCGTGGCGTGGTGGCAGGAGTCGTTTGGCCGGGCCAACGGGCGCGTGCAGGAGGCGAATGTAATCCCCAATGATTTGTCGCCAAAGCTCGACGATCTGACGAAGTATTTGCGCGAGATGCTGCTAAAGCTGGGGGATGACAACGACGAGGCCGTCAGCGAACTGACCGCCATCGCGGCGCGGGTGAGTGCGACATCAGAGACGATCCGGGTGTTGTTGGAGCAGTCGATGCCGGACGCGGTGTATTGGTTTGATGTGCCCAAGCGCACGCCCCGCCGGGTGGGTCTGCACGCCGCCCCGATCGATATCGCCGACGGATTGCGCCAGCAATTATTTGCCAAACTTCCCCGTGTGATCCTCACCAGCGCCACCCTCGCCACGGCGGGGGAAGTGAAGAGAGGAGCTTCAGTCACCCGTGGTGTGGGCGTCTCGCCCACCGGCAAAGAATCTACAGAAGTGAATCGCCGTCAGGGCAGATTTCTGCCTCACTGGACGCGCGATGGCAGCATCTATGCGATTACCTTCCGCTTGGCAGATTCGATCCCTGTCGAAAAACGCGCTGAGTTGGCCGTTGAATTTGCTAACGAGGGCAGCCGCACCGACGATGTTGCCTACCGATCTCGCATGGACCACTGGCTTCATCAAGGTCTCGGGAGTTGCGTTTTGCGTCAGCCAGAAGTTACCCAGATCGTCAGAGATGCAATCGACCAATTCGACGAAGAGCGCTATCGCACCATCGCGTGGTGCATCATGCCCAACCATGTCCACCTTGTCATTCACCCGATGCCCGGCCACGAGTTGCCGGCGATTTTGCATTCGATCAAGTCCTACACATCCAAACGCATCAATCAACTGTTGGGGCGGGAAGGCGTGCTGTGGCAGGCCGAATCATACGACCACATTGTTCGGGATGAGGCCGATCTTCGGGCGCAGGTGGCCTATGTCAGAAATAATCCAGAAGCGGCTGGATTGATTGATTGGCAATGGATGGGCGTCAACGAGGATGCCTTTGCTGAACTGGTGCTCAATTTTCAATCCGGTGGGCGGGACGCCCACACCACGAAGAGTAAGCCCGTCACCCCGCCCAACCCTCGGTTCGCGTTTATTCAGAAACGGCTGGGGATCGATCGGGCGGAGACGCTGGAACTGGGTTCTCCATTCGACTATGCCAATCAGGCCACGCTCTATATCGAAAACGACCTGCCCGACCCGAATGACAATCTCCGCTTCCTCCCGGCGGCGTGTGAGAAGATCCTGCGCTACCTCGACATGACGCACGGCGGGGCATTTATTCTATTCACGTCCTACCGAATGCTCCAGGACGCGGCGGCACGATTGAAATACGACATCGAAAAACAACTCGGCCTGCCGATGCTGATTCAGGGACAAAACGTGCCGCGAAAATTGCTGCTGGAGCAATTTCGGGCACTGGATAATGCCGTGCTGTTCGGGACCAGCTCGTTCTGGCAGGGGATTGATGTGCAGGGGGAAAAATTGCGGAATGTGATCATTGTTAAACTTCCGTTTTCGGTCCCCGATGAGCCGCTTCTGGAGGCCAAACTTGATGCGATCAAAAGATCGGGCGGCAACCCGTTTATGGAGTTGCAGGTTCCCGAGGCAATCATCAAGCTCAAGCAGGGATTTGGCCGATTGATTCGCAGCAAGACCGATCGCGGGATCGTGGTGTTGCTGGATAATCGGGTGCGGTCCAAGCGATACGGGACGCTGTTTATGGATAGCCTGCCGCCTTGCCGGGTGGTGGATGTGACATGATGTCGCAGAAGATTGGTGCGCGTGCGCTTGACATCCCGCCGCAGAAGGATTCAATACCGCCGAACCGCTTGTTATGGAGGCGGAGAACGCGATCGGACGTGGTGTCTGTCGCAGGTAGAAGTTTTTGGCCGGCAGTCGTACAGATCGAAGCTGGCTTGGTCTTAGATCGGAACCCTCATGAACGCATTACTTGAACCCACCGTCGCCATCGCCCCGATCGCGGATGATGCCGAAACGCTCGAAACGACGCTCCGTCGCCTCGGCATCCTTCCCGAGGCCGCCAAGCGCGCCAAAGACGAGGATGAGGAAGAAGAGGAAGAGGTCGTCGGCGACGATGACGCCGAAGAAGAGACCACTGACGACGAGGAAGAAGAAGAGTTTGAGGACGAGGAGGAAGATGACGAGGAAGAAGAGGAAGAAGAGGAAGAAGAGGTAGAGGATGAAGACGACCTCGACGACGAAGAGGACGAAGACGAGGATGATGAAGACGACGAGGATGAGGACGAAGAGGACGACTTCTTCGATGATGACGATGACTTGGACGACGACGATGATGACGACGACTTCGACGATGACGACGATTGATCATCGCTGAATCGACAACACGATTTTCTGCGCCCGGACGATTGCCGTCCGGGCGTTGTTTTTTGGTGGGTCGGGTGTGAGGAACGCAGAAAATTACATAGGCGTAACGCGGGTGATCTGGC
>JBGSMH010000275.1:0-5313 GCA_041740275.1 Phycisphaerae bacterium | reverse complement strand
TAAGCCGACGAAGGCTCAGCAGATCCGGATAGTGAGCAAATCGGGGTTGAAACAGCCCTCCCCGGTGTTGCGGAAAGCGGGCTGATCGGTGACATTTTCATTGCGTCAAAACAGGTGACATTTTCAAAGCGTTACAACAGAGGGCGCGGTGTTGGGCGCTTTCGCGTCGATCCTAAACCTTCCCGCCTAAGGAACCCGGCCGAGCTTTGGACTCCCTTTTCGTGGCACGGGTTTTCAACCCGTGTCTGCTCATCCGGAACACGGATTGAAAATCCGTGCCACGGAGGTCGTTGAGATCAATCCGGTATTTGTGAGACGCTCACAGCGTATTCGGCGTTCTATGGGCCAATACAGCCGCAGAACCATCGGACCAAATACACCATATATATAGTGTGCTGGCGAGCGGCAGACCTGCCGGACACGGCGGGGCTTTGGGGTGGGGCGGGACGGGATTGCCCGACCGACGGCGCGTGTTTCAGTCGTTGCACGTCGATGTTCAGTCGTCGCGCGTCGATGTTCAGTCGTTGCACGTCGACGTTGAGTCGCTGCGCATCGATGTTTAGTCGCTGCGCGTCGACGTTGAGTCGTTGCGCATCGATGTTCAGTCATTGCGCGTCGACGTTCAGTCGTTGCGCATCGACGTTCAACGACTGAAAATGCGCGATCGGGCACGTGCTATTGGACTTGCCCGGCCGCGCAGGCGGGTTTTTCCGGGTTTTCGCGGACGTGGGCACCGAACGTGGTTATCGCCACTGATACGCTCATGCCAGCGACGGGGGATCAGAGGATAAAAAGAAGATTTTATCCCATTTGATTAAGTGCCGTCTGTTGCACGCCGATGCAATTGGTGGAGACAAGGAATGTCGGCAGTGTCTTGCAGGCCAATGTGGCAGGCGACACTTACGCGCCGGGGAGTAGTGCGACTGGAGCACTATATGGCACTGATACCACAGTCCATCAACGGGAAGATTCAATTCTTCGAGGCGCACATTTCAGACTGGACAACCAACGCAGTGGCGATCGGTTCGTCGGCACCGGAGGTCGCGGCGATCGCTGCCAAGACCGAAGCCGCCCGCGCTGCACTCGTCGCCCAGGAAACCGCACAGGAGACCGCCAAGACCCGCACGTCTGAACTGCGACAAGCGGTCGATGCGCTGCTCGATGCCGGATCGGACCTGATCATGAAGGTCCGCGCCAAAGCCGCCACCGACGGCGACGGTATCTACAACCTCGCCAACATCCCCCCACCCGCACTGCCGACGCCAAAGGGAGCACCCGGACAGTGTCGCGACTTTAAGTCGGTGCTCAACGCCGATGGATCGGTCACGACGAAGTGGAAGTGCGACAACCCCGCCGGTGCGACTGGCACGGTGTACCAGCTCTGGCGTCAACTCGAAGGCGGTGAGTTCACCTACATCGGCGGGTCTGGTGGCAAGGAGTTGACCGACAACACGATCCCGGCTGGCACGTCGAGTGTGACGTACCAAATCCAGGCAGTCCGCTCAACCGCAGTCGGCCCGTGGGCGCAGTTCAATGTTAACTTCGGCGCACCTAACGGCATGGTCGTCACCCAGACCACCCCCGCGAAGTTGGCAGCGTAGTTGCAGCGGAGACGAGAGACAGGAGACAGCAGACAGAAGTCGGTTTGATTCTGTCGCTTCTCCTGTCTCGAGTCTCCTGTCTCCTCTGCCTCACTTCAAATACAACTCAATCACTGGCACCGTCACATTGGGTTTGTTTTGCGGCAGGCGAAGCGTCAGTTCCTTGCCGCTGCGACCGACCTGATTCGCGTGCCAGTCGTCCATGCCCCTTAGGATTTCGCTGGCATCATTTAGGAACTGGGAATACTCCACCTGTTCGGCAAACGCGCCTTCGAGATGCAGGTGCTTGTAGGGATAGGCCAGCAGGTGGACGTAGATTCGCCGGGTGTTGGGGTTGTAGGTCAGCCGGGCGTCGGGCGGGCAGACGAACTCGGCGGGGGCTTCGGTGCAGCCGTAGATGCTGCGGCTGTGACGCTTCATCCATTCGCCGATGCCTTGCAGACGGTCCATCGCGCGGTAGTCGATCTCCCCGCGCCCGGTCGGGCCGACGTTGAGGAGGAAATTGCCACCTTTACTGACACAGTCGATAAGTGTGCGAATCAACTCATCGGTCGATCGCCAGCTCATCTCGTCGCGGTGGTAGCCCCACGATCCGCTGAGGGTTTGACACGCCTCCCACACCACCCGTTGCCCGGCGATTTCGATCCACTTTCGAGGCTGGGCCTGTTCGGGCGTGGCAAAGTCCCAGCTTTCCTCGACGCCGGGCAGGTCCAGGCGATTATCCAGCAGTACCTTGGGCTGAAGCTGGCGGATCATCGCCAGCAGTTTTTCGCTCTCCCAGGCTTCACGGCCTTTGCCGAGCGCGTAGTTCAGACGGTCCTTGGCATGGGGGAAGGAGAAATCGAACCAGAGCAGGTCGATATCGCCGAAGTCAGTGAGCAGTTCACGAACCTGATCGCGCAGGTAGGCGGCATATCTGGACTGGTCCCGGCCGGCGTTGGGGTCCTTGTCGTTGCCCGAGGACTTGCGTGAGATGTCGCCGCCGGCCTGGGCGATCATCATGTCCACTTCGCCCCCGGCCTGGATCAGATCGCGCTGGGGGTGATTGCGGTTGTCGATCCAATAGTCGGGGTGATGCCAGTCAATCAGCGAATGATAGAAGCCGGTGCGCAGCCCGTGCTTGCGGAACGATTGCACCATCGGCCTGAGCAGATCGCGGCGGCAGTTGGGGGCATTGGTGGCTTTGTAGTCGGTGTGTTTGCTGTCCCAGAGGCAAAAGCCCTCGTGGTGTTTGGTGGTGATGACAAAGTACTTCATCCCCGCCCCCGCGGTGGCGGTGGCCCAGAGGTCGGGGTCGTACAGATCGGGCTCAAAGTTCTTGAAATACAGGTCGTAAGTATCGTCCCCCAATTTTTCGCGGCTCTTGACCCACTCATGCCTCGCCGGGAGGGCATAGAGCCCCCAGTGGATGAACAATCCGAAACGATCATGGGTGAACCAGGAAGAATCGCCGGAGGTGGGTCGTATAGTCATACGGTTGAAAGGATATCCTTCGCCAATGGACGAGCAAGCACCGAGGCTCGCATCGACCTTGGCGGATGTAAATACGGCACCCCTAAAGATGGGGATTTTGGCGATAAATCCAGCGATTTACTTGACGCTGCAAACGAAAATGACGATGCTATCTATGTACTTTGCTGTTCAGCGTTGCCGGTTGTCACCCCCTTGGTCGGGGCGTGTGGCGTTGGACGCCAAGAATGTCTTGTCGGTGAATCGACCGTTGGGTCCGATCCGTAAGTACCGCAAGACAGGCAAACCAGTACTCTTAGCGGGTGGCACTTATGTCGTTGGTCGACGAACAACCAGAAGTCGCGGACGCGGATGAGCCCCAGGCCAGCCGTAAACTTAGTTATAAATTCCAGCGTCTGCGCGAGCGCGTCCGTGCCGCGATCGAGTCCGGCGAACTCAACGGCAAACTCCCCGGCGAACGCGTCCTCGCCCGACGGTTTCGCGTCAATGCCAAAACCCTTTCCAAAGCCCTGACCGACCTGGCGGCAGAAGGTCTGCTGGAACGAAACATCGGATTAGGTACATTCGTTCGCGGATCCAGCACGCCCAAATTGGTCCATAAATGCCTGGTCTTGCACGATACCGATCAAGCCAATTGCCCGATCATCGCGGCGCTGGCGACCATCGGCGGGTTTGAGGTGCAAACTCATGATGCGGTCAGCGCGCTCCCGCCCAGCCTGATCAACCCGCACCGCTCGATCATCGTCTGTTCCAAAACGCTCGGCGACGATGCGTTGCGCGATTTGGTCGTCCGGGGTAAATCGGTCGTGCAACTGGATCGAACCAGTGCGTCGTATTCGACCCATGCGGTGCTGGTCGACCATGTCGGCGCCGCCGCCGACCTGGCGAGACGATTGGTCCGAGGCGGACACACCAATCTGATCCTCGTCGACGCCGAGCGTCCGACAGAGATATTGAAAGAACTGCTATCGCTGATGCCTGCCACGATCAGCATCCGCGCCGGTACGCCGGGCGATCTGCCGGACACACTGTCGCAGGGCGTGACCGGGATCATCTGCACGAGCGTCGAAATCATCCCCCAGGTCCTAACCGTGCTGGCGGAGATGGGTCAGGCTGTCCCGCAGCAGGTGGGCGTGAGCGGTCTGGGGCGCTTAAGTGATGACGCCACGCCGCAAGCTACCGGGCTGTATGTCCGTGTCGGCAAAATCGTCCAAGCCATCACCCATCTGCTCAGCGAAGCATCCCCGCACAGGCCCGTTTCCCTCTGGCTGGCCGGGGAATATATCGACGCCGAGTTGCAGAGCGCAAACTCATAACCGCAGATGAACTCTCGTTAGCCTTGATTCGTCCGCTGGCGACGAAACGGGGAAAGTCGGTATGCTTCGCGGATAGGGATGTCCCAAGCTTCGGACGCGACAACTTCCAGATCATTTCTCGGCCACGCCCGATTAATCGGCGCGTTCACGCTGTTGAGCCGATTGCTCGGACTCGCCCGCGAAGTGGTGGCCGGTCACTATCTGGGGACGGGGCTGGTGGCGTCGGCGTTTACGATCGCGTTTACCATCCCCAATCTGTTTCGCAAATTGCTCGGAGAAGGCGCACTGTCGCAGGCATTTATCCCGCTCTATGCCCAGGCGATCCGGCGCGGGAAGACCGAAAACGGCGACGACCCCCGACACTTCGCGGCAGCGTCGGTCAAGCTCCTGACAATCATCCTGCTGGCCATCACGCTCATCGGCGAAGCGATCGTACTGGCGTGTCTGTTTGCACTCGATGATCCCGATCGGCCGGACCGGGCGATGATGCTGAAGTTCACACTCATCATGCTCCCCTATGTCACACTGGTCTGCGGCGGGGCGTTGCTGGCAGCGATCTTGCAGGTTCACAAGCGATTCGGAGCGCCGGCGTTTGCACCGGTGCTTCTGAATGTCGTGCATATTTGCGTGGTCGTGGCCGGGGCGTGGTATCTGGGGCTGGGCGGACACGACCCGCTTACGCCGCAAACACTGATCCGACAGGAACAACTCGCCTACCTGCTTTCCGCTGGCGTGATCGTCGCCGGGGCGTTGCAGGTGATGATCCTCATGCCCGCGTTGCGCGCTGTCGGGGCGCGGTTCTCCATTTCGATCAAGAGTTGGACGCCCGACACCCGCAAAATGCTCCGCCTCTCACTACCCGTTGCGATCGGGGCGGCGGTGCTGCAAACCAGCGTCCTGCTCGATAAAGCCATCAGCTACGCCCT
>JBGSMH010000274.1:0-8013 GCA_041740275.1 Phycisphaerae bacterium | reverse complement strand
GGCGACTGCCTGTTTGGCGGGGCACTGGCGACTTGCTGACGCACCTGCGTCCATGTCGGCTGAGGCGGGACGTAGGCGATGTTTCCGCCAGATGCCAGCGGACCCATCGCGGCACGATTCATGGCAAGTTCCGACGGGAGAGCGCCCGAGCGAATCTCGGCGTATCGCACTTCCGAAGGCATCGCGATGCTGGTGTTGCGGCTGTATTTGATCGACGGTGCCGAACCCGCACCGTACAGGCTGTTATCCACCCGACGGTTGACCTGATACTGTGCCACCAGCGCCCCAGCGCAGCCAAGCACAATGACAGCGAGAATGTAGCGGTCGCGACGCGGCATCGACTATTCTTTGATCGGCGGCTTGGCTTCCTGTGCGGTGCGGACCAGATCGACGCGCTTCATATCCTTGGGCGCCTCGACCATAAACCGATCGGCCGGGATGTCCGCGTTCAATTTCCAGTTGGTCAGATAAGCGGTGTACTGAGGCGATCCCGGTGCGTCTTTGTAAGTGATGACAATCTTACGCGGCACGCGCTGGGCACCTTGTTCGATCCACACCTGCCAGTCGATCCCGTCCTGGCGAAACGCCAGATGATCGCACTTGATATCCATCACCAAACCAGTGCCCAGATGAACACCCGATCGGACGTTTTGGATCAGCGTGGTGTACGGATCGGCGTACAGCACATCCGCAAGCGGCATCGGAAGTCCGTATTCGGTCGCCAGCATATCCAGCGTGGCGTCGATGGTCGGCTTGGCTTCGGCCAGGGCGAAGCTCTTTTCCTTCTGATTGACCATCAGCACTTGTTTGCCGTCATAGACAAACTTCAGTTCCAGATCATCCCCGACGACATTGGCGGCCACCCCGTTGGGTCGGCGAACGCTGACTTCCTGCGATCGGCTGACCTGCACCTTCTGCCCACTGGCATGGAACGTGTCGACACTGGAGTGCGACGTCAATGTCATGGTCTTGGCGTCGGCCAGCGTTTTGCCCATTTCCTTGAGCGCCGCATCGGCCTTGGGGTCAATTGCCGGTGCCTGCGCAGATGCTGCGGCGGAAATCAGGAGTGCTATTGCGATTGAAAGTGCAGGTTTCATGGTGGGTACGATTCCCTTCTTATTCGACGAACACTCTAACCGACTGTTCGCACTCTGTCATGCCACTTTAATGTAGCCCTTGGTTTTGAAGTACTCGATCGCCTCATTGACCGATCGGAACACCCGTGTCGCGGTCTCGGTGATGAACGGGCTGGGCGTGCCGCGGCAGGCCCAGACGACGTAGACCTCTTTCCCGCCTTCCCAGGCGTGATGTAACTCGCGTTCCACGCCCGACGACAGGCCCGGCTTGCCATTGGGCAGTTCGGGCACCAGTGAGACGATCATGTCGGACTGATCGACCATCTTGAAATCGCGGGCATAGATCTGGCCCATGATGTCGCCGGAGATCTGGATCACATCGTCGGTCTTGAAGGTCACCTTCCCCTCGGCGGCGACGACTTCGACGGTATCGTGACCGTCATCCTTGGCTTTGGTCGCCTGCGTGTGCAGGACAAACTCATCGACGTCGGCCGGGTCAAACGCGATAAAATGCTCTGCCAGCACCGCGCGAAAGGCGTTGATCTCGGTGAGCGTGTCGGGCAGGTCCATGACATGGCTCATCGGGAAGCTGGGATAGACCTTCTTGGTCTTGGGCTCAAACATCAGCCGATAAAGCGTGCCCGTCGTCGCCACGGTTCGGCCGCGCGAAAGCACATAAAAATGCCCGTGCCCACGCAGAATGTTGGCGATGATCTCGGTCGCCAGGTTCTCCTCTTCCCGCCAGACCATGATGTCCTTGAGCGAGTGGTCAATGTCATGATCCTTGTTGAGGCGCTGATGCACGCTTTCGGCGTTGTCCAGCAGCGTGACATACAGATCGGCGTTGAACTGCTTGATTTGGTCATAATCAAACGCCGCAAACAGCCCGTGACGCCAGCGGAACGTGGCATGCGTGTTGACGATCACATGGGCGTGTTTCTCGCTGAGTCGCTGGATCTCTTTGAAAACCGAGCGCCGCAACGTGTTCAGCCGTGCGATGGGCAGATTCAGAATCCGCCCGGCCGGGACGTCGGGGGCCTCGTCGTACATCATCTTTCCGACGTGAAAGACTTCCAGATCATGCCCGGCCTCGATCGCCATCTTCTTGACGGTCTCGAGATACGGGCCCTTATCCACGCCGACTTGTCCGGTCACAATCGCTCTCATGCCGCACAGTCTAAGCCGGTGGGACGTCGTTTCAAACAGCCTCATCAATCATTCATGAAATGGGCACGAACCGGTTTCACCGCAGAGTCGCAGAGAACGCGGAGATCAACTTGGAAATCCGTGATTCGTGGTTCGTGATTCGTGAAGAACGGGATTCGGCCTTAGTCTCCTGACTCCTGTCTCCTGTCTCCTGACTCCCGTCTCTTGTTTCCGGCCACTTGTTGCATTTGTTGCATCGGCTTTCGTCGATATGAAAATTGTAAGTCGTGGCCGCCGCGTGACTTGTCAATTTTGGCACCCCCATAGTGTTGCGCGCCAGCGTGCAACTGTTGCAACTCCTACCTTTCCGGCCGGAGATTGGCCCTTCCTCTGAAATTGACAAAGAGCGATCGCAGCGCATGGAAACACGAGTAACGCATCCCCAAACGCGGCGAAAAACGACCAGCGGATTGTATCCTCCCCAATCTCAAAAGTCGGCGGGAAAACAGGCAAATCCGCCGATTTTTGCCTCCCCTGACACCACGTTGTCACCACTCGCGCGAGCGATTACGCGCACCCAGTTAGCCGCGTCGCTCGCGACGCGTTCTCCGTTGTTCGGTGCCATTTTGTCGCACCGGCGAGTTTCTAGTTGCCGACCCGCAATCGGTTTGGTTATTGTTACTAATTCAATCGGATGGCAAAGATTGTCTTGCGCGACATAAACGTCAGTTCTCGAGTCGATTTGAGAACCGACCCGTTCTGTTTCGCCAAGATCTTCATGTAAACATGGATGCAATCTTGTGGACCCATCCCGCTCAGCGTTCCAAGTTAACGCGGGGAATTATCTACATTACTCATTTTGGGAGCCGCTCAATCTGAAATACATTCACAAGCTTTGTAGCCTTTGTCTTAGCGTCCATCGATGAAAGTGAGCGTGTAACAAAGTTCGGCAGTCCGTTTCGATAATCTAGCTCTACGACGACACGGCAATTCCGACCTCCGATTTCGGCCATTCCGACGATAGTGGCAACGTCGTTTCCCTTATCCGACCAACGTGCGACCGTCCATTCGATCGTGCCCTCCGGCATCGCACGAGACAAAACGGGTGCCGCTTCGCCCGTAAACACATTGGCCGAGGGAAGTTTGCTAAGCCATGGCACGCCGATCATTGGTTTCTGGGATGGGAAATCCATGAAACATGTCAAAACCACCTGCTGGATTAAGCCGCTCCGCATCGCACCAGTTCCGTCAATCGGCTGCAACGTGTCAGGCACAACTGTGACATTTCGCAATGATCCACTGGTACTGATGGTGACAAGGAACTCAAAGGCAGATACATCAACATCTTTCATCATCGCGGGGAGAGAAATTTCTTGAATTCTTACCCGCAATTCACTTCCCGTATCGTCACTCTTAATTGGCGACACGACCACCGTGGCCTCAGTTTTACCTCCGTTGACAAGATCTTCGCCTTTGCGAGTCACAGAAGTGTGTGTAAATCGCAGCTTGATCGGTTCTTCGATGCCCGTCCAGCCATTCCGAGCGGGCTTTTCGGCTTGCGCGTTTGACGAAGCCGAAAAATACGAAAACGTCACTGCCAAACAAAGTAATATGGTGCGAGACAGGATATGCATAGGAAGTCCTCATTTCCGGACGGGACAAGAGTGAGCCAACGGCATCATCCAACACCCCGAGTCCTTTGATCGTCCCTAAAAGTGAAACGATTTTATAGTATCTCCCCGTGTGTCAGGATAAAAATCGGATAGAAACGAGCCAACTGCGTGCGGTAAATTGTCGCATGTAACTGAACTTCGGTTTACAGGCGTCCGGCCTCCCCATGTTTCTCAATCGACACTACAAACCCCTTTCCAAACTCCGGACACCGGTCCACGCTTGCCCGCAGGTCGTAGCCGCAGACGTGACATAATCCCTCGCGCTTTTCACGCTCGATCCGTCGTTTCCTTCGCCAGCGCCGAAACGCGATCAGCGGCAGGGGGAGACAGAGCAGGGTGATGAACCAATAAGGGACGCCGACACCCCAGCTTGAAACTTTGAGATCACCTCCCCACGTCGTCGTTTTGAGCGGATGATATGCAAAGCTGAAGAGCGAATACTCGAAAGGATCATTGGCCTGGTTTGCCTCGGCAGCCATCCAAAGCCATCCATACCGCCTGTCGGGTTTGTCCCTAGCATCGAACGTTGATGCTTTTAAAGCTGGGATGTACTGCCACCAGATTCTCACGCGTCCAGTCGTGGAATTGACTCCGCGAGACTTCGTACTGTGCGGGCTATACTGATAATTCCGTAGTTCGTCGAACCGCCAATACGACCTCCCCCACATCCCCACCGCCGCGAGGAAGAGGATTGCGGAGAGGATGACGCCGGTTATCCACACCCATCCGAAGATTCGTCTGCGCCATCGCATGGTCAGGATCATACCCGGAACGTGGCCGTTGGCGATTCGTGGCCGACGCGTGGCGAAGCGGGGGAAATAGTACACAGATCACGCAGATGCAGACCGGATGAAAACGGATGATCCAGCGTAGGGCGGCGATGAAATCCCGCCATCCCCTGCGCGAGACCTTTGCGCTTGACGCGGGGCGGGATTCATAGTTGGGTGGTTAGGCCGCGACGTCACGGCATCCGCTTGTAAACGAGCGGCTTCCCACCCTCCGGCAGCAATTCCAATGTCTGCTTATCGGTAAGAGTGACGTCTGCCTTAACCGTAACGTCACTGCGCGTGAGGGTAGCTTTGGAGTCGCTCTGTTTCTCCCAAGTGCCTGAGAACTTCGATGTGCGTCCTGACGTGGTCTCTGTCTCCTCAAAAGTGCCGTCGGCCTTAAATTCGAGAACAACCTTTTCACCGCTCGGCGCTTTCCCGTCCAGCGTCCACTTGCCGACGAACGCAGACGATGGCTCATCTGCGATCGCACTCAGTCCCGCGACGAACTTATGGAAGTCGCCTTCGACATCGAGATCGCCCCTGCCTGCCGACCAGTGAGCCGGCTGAAGGTTCGGATGCGATACCGACAGGCGCACCGACACGCCTTCGGCAAAATCGAAGTAAACGTTGTACCCGCTCATCCACGCTCCGGCGATGTTGCTGGACGGCCGCATCTCGTACCCGGGGAAATGGGCCGCCAGCGCGGCGATCTGTTTCGCATCGCTGAGCAGGTGGACCTTCGCCACGCCCGGCTTGTCGGGATAAAAGACCACGATCAGGGCTCCTTGTGGCGGGGCAGGCTTGGCTGCCGCAACTGTCCACGCTATTCCCAAACCGATGACGGCCACAGCCAGGACGAGTCCGAAGATGGATTTTCGCATGAGTTCCTCCAAGGAAAAAGGTGTGATGATCGCCGAACGGGATTACGCGGCACTCTTGCGTTTGTAATCCACAGAGATAAACGCCCATATCGCGTCTGCGTAGTCGGGGTTCTGCTTCAAAGTCTCGACCTCGGTGGGCGACGGCACCTCGTGGCCATCGTCGAGCAGCGTGTCGATGTACAACTCGATCGCTTCCCGCGCCATCAACATGGCCTCGTCGACCGTCGAACCCGCCGAGAAGCAGCCCGGCAGGTCGGGAACGGTGACGCCGTAGTCGGAATCAGGATCCTTATGAATGGCGATCAGGTAATACATGCTCATCTCCAGCCAGCAGACTTCATGATACTGCGGAGCGTCCCGGTTGGCATATCTTTTTTCGGATGCGGAACGACCACCAGTGCATCGGTACGATCCGGATGCTTGTACACCCGATGACTGCCGCGCGTGCGATCAAGCACCCAGCCTTCACGTTCGAGACGACGAATGACCTCGCGACTGCTCACACCGGAAATGATACGACATGCTTTGAAGCAGACAATACCCAGGCATATAGGTCGGGGTTCACCCCGACATTTCGGGCGTTGCGTGGTGGCGGGGGGCGTCGGGGTGAACCCCGACCTCCGGGTTTCTGAAGATTTCGTTCTCGCTTTGCCGATGAATTGCGTGGTCGAGGGACTACTCCTGGCGGAGCGATGGGCCCACGGTCTCCCTATATAGTTGTATGTCGGTCCCGACCGTCGCGCGGACATCCTGCTAACGATAGTGCTAATGGATCGCAAAACTGCAACTGAAGGATCGGTGATGCGACAAAGCACCGCATTTGTGCCCGCGTCTTGCCCGATCGGCCTGTTTGCGCGATAGTTTAAGAGTTATGCACGTTTTGTACGTTCATCAGAACTTCCCGGCCCAGTTTGGGCATATCGCGCGGCACCTCGTGCAGAAGCTCAATTGGCGATGCACGTTCGCCTCGGAAACCGACGGCGGGACGGTCGATGGGATCGAGAAGATTCAATACAAGCTGGCGGGGGGGGCGACCAAGCACAACCATTTTTGTACGCGCACCTTTGAAAACACCGTCTGGCATTGTCACGGCGTCTATGAGGCGCTGGCACGACGGCCGGAGATCAAGCCGGATCTGATCGTCGGGCATAGCGGTTTCGGATCGACGTTGTTCCTGCGCGAGCTTTATCCGACGACGCCGATCATCAACTTTTTCGAATACTTCTATCGCTCACACGATCCCGATAGCGACATGGATTTTCGCAAGGATTTGAACTGGGCGGTGCCGGAGATCAAGTATCTGCGCAGCCGCTGTCGTAACGCGATGATCTTGCTGGATTTACAGAATTGCCAGGTCGGTTATACGCCGACGCGGTTTCAGAAAAGTCGGTTCCCAAGTGAGTACGACCAGAAGGTCCGCACGATTTTTGATGGGGTGGATCGATCGATCTATCACGGCCATGATGGAACGCTTCGCGGCACGCCGGGATCGCGCACGATCGCTGGCGTGACGATCCCCGAAGGAACGCGCGTGGTGACGTATGTGTCGCGCGGGTTTGAATCGATGCGCGGCTTCGACATCTTCATGCGGGCGGCCAAGATCATCTGTCAGCGGATGCCGAATGTCGTGTTTCTGGTGATCGGGACCGACCGCATCGCCTACGGCGGCGACGAATCGTACACCGGCGGGAAGACGTTTAAGCAGTGGGTGCTGAGCCAGGACGAATACGATCTGGAGCGGATCAAGTTCGTCGGACGCCTGCCGATGCCGGAGCTATCGCGCACGCTGGCCAGCAGCGATTTGCACATGTATCTGACCGTGCCGTTTGTCCTGAGTTGGAGCATGATGGACGCGATGAGCTGTGGTGCGGTGGTGCTGGGCAGCGACACGGGACCGGTGCAGGAGATGATCCGCGACGGCGAGAACGGACTGCTGGCCGACTTTTTCAGCCCGGAAGATTTTGCCGACAAGGCGTGTCGGGTTCTGAATGATCCCGGGGCGTTTCGCCCGCTGGGCGACGCCGCCGAGCGGATGATCGCGGCGGATTATTCGCTGGATGCGGTGTTGCCGCAGATGCTGAAGTTGTACGAAGACGCCGCGAATATCAGCACCGGTTTGGAGCAAATGCACGATCGCGCGCCGAGTGTTCCGGTTGAAGATCGCAAGTCTCGCCCGAATAAACCCAAAGCCGCGACATCGCCCCTGATGGGCAAGACGGCGGCGATCAAGTCGACGGATATCGTGACCGGCAAGTCGCCGCCCAAGGGGTGGTCGCCGTTTCGAGGGTAGATGAACGTCGGATCGAGATCGATCAAGCGGCGGGGTTGGAAAGATGTCGTTCGGTCTGGCTGACCAGTTGATGAATGCCCGGCAGCGGTCGACAGACCACCAGCGATTGAAACGCAAACATTGAAGGCCACACCCGCGCCATCGCGTTAGCGATCCTGCCCAGGAATTTGCCCGTAT
>JBGSMH010000273.1:0-1562 GCA_041740275.1 Phycisphaerae bacterium | reverse complement strand
TCTGGGGGATCAGGACCGACGACGGCTCGATTTTCTCTCCCGCCATCATCCGCTCCAGCAGCGCCGCGGCCTCAAAGCCGATCCGCTGCCGTGCGGTGTTGATGGTCGATAGGGGCGGATACGCCAGACTCTGCACCAGATCGTCGTTATCCACGCCGAGCACCGCGACTTCATCGGGCACTTTGAGCGATCGCGCCCGACATACCTCCAAAACACCAATGGCGGCCCCGTCGTTGCAGGCCATGACCGCGATGGGGGTTTCGACGGCGGAAAGCGTGCCGATCAAGGATTGCTGGGATGTCGATAGCGCACAGCGAATCGCCGCGTCGGCCAATCGCTCGGCGAACCCGTCATGCCGCGATTTTGCGAACGCCCGCGTGTCGGGATTGTAAAAAACGAACCGGCGAAACCCCATTCGCAGGAAGTATTCCGCACCGTCGCGCCCGACCGCCCGGTCGTCGGAAACAACCGACATAAAGCCGGTATTGGTCAGGGCGCTGGAAACATTTACCACCGGCGCTCGCGTTCGGGATATCGCCGCGACTTGCTGCGGCGTGGCCGCTTGCACGATAAGTCCGTTAAAATCGTCAAGGTGTGCCGTCAGGTCGGCATCATTGACGCCTTGAACGCGGCACGTCCAGGCACGGGCAAAGGCATAGGACGTGATCCCGCGCACCACCCCGCGTGAATACCCGCCAACCGTGTTGACGATGACACCAATTGTCGGACGTTGGGACTTCATGTCGCAAAATTAAAATGCTTTTCCGCAAACTTCAATCGCAATGTCCGGATCGCCGATAGATAATCTTCAGCGTCATGCCCAGGGTCTTCGCCGATTGGTGGGACGGCCGGGCAATAAATCAAGGAGTTTCCATGCGTTGTATCGTGACTGGCGGGGCGGGTTTTCTGGCGTCGCACTTAACCGATCTGCTGCTCTCGCAGGGCAATCAGGTCGTCGGGATCGATAACTTCATCACCGGCAGCAAAGACAACATCGCCCACCTGAAGGATAACAAAAACTATTCCTTCATCGAAGCCGACGTCATCCAGCCATTTGATGTCGATGGCGTTGTCGATCGCATTTATCACCTGGCTAGCCCGGCGTCGCCGATTGGCTACGTCAAACATCAGGTCGCGACCCTCAAGGTCAACAGCCAGGGCACTTGGAACAGTCTTGAACTGGCCGAGAAAAAGAAAGCCCGCTTTCTGATGGCCAGCACCAGCGAATGTTACGGCGATCCGGCGGTCCATCCGCAGCCCGAATCCTACTGGGGCAACGTCAACCCGATTGGTATGCGATCCATGTATGATGAGGCCAAACGCTTCAGCGAAGCCTGCACCATGGCGTATCACCGCGAACGCGGCGTGGCGACCCGCCTCATCCGAATCTTTAACACCTACGGCCCGCGAATGGACCCGTACGATGGCCGAGTCGTCATCACCTTCATCAAGCAGGCACTGCACGATGAACCCCTCACCGTCTTCGGCGACGGCATGCAGACGCGATCATTGTGCTATGTGTCCGATCTGGTGCGTGGGATCAATCTGGTCATGGAAAGCGA
>JBGSMH010000272.1:0-4960 GCA_041740275.1 Phycisphaerae bacterium | reverse complement strand
TCACCACCCGCACGAGCGATTACCCGTACCCATTTAGCCGTGTCGCTCGCGACGCGTTCCCCGTTGTTCGGTGCCATTTTGTCGCACCGGCGAGTTTCTAGTTGCCGACCCGCAATCGGTTTGGATATTGTTACTAATTCAATCGGATGGCAGAGATTTGTCTTGCGCGACATTAAGGTCAGTTTTTGAGGCGATTCAAGAACCGACCCGTTCCGGTCCACACTGCATTTATGGAGTTGATCATGACGACTATGTTTAGCAATAATCGTTGGTCATGTGTGGTGATTTTTTTGCTGATGTGCGTAATGTCAATGGCAAATAGTCCGCCACCTCCGCTGGAGGAGGATTCGATGGAAGCGCCAGCGGGTTCAACGACGCGTCCGGTGCGGGCAGGCCCAGTGATCATCAAGGCGGTGGTCCGCACCAAGACGCTTTATCTGGCACAGGCGGATGGCCGAATAGGCATTGTCACCATGGGGGACGATCCCAAGGTCTGGTGCGCTTCTCTACGGCGAGTTGCGACCACTGATCCCACATGGGGATGGGATTTATACGATGATGACCTGCTCTACCAACTGTCAAACACCGATGCACCGCTTCCCGCGCCGCTGATGCGTATCCCACTAAAGGACTTGCCGCTTTGGACCGGCGTGAGGGATTTCCCAACCCAGCGGCGCCAATTCGCGAACTCGTCCACCGAAACGCCAGGATTTCGTTATCGTATTGACAACGTGATGAGTCCATACATTCGACTTCCGGATCAACACTACAACAAGGTCAAAACCAATCGAGCAACTGCGCCGCATTCAGCAATCTATTCTGATGACGGGTTGCCGTGTCTCGCGATTCTGCATAAGTCCCGGTTGTATCTCTGGCAGTTGATGCACGATCAACAGAGCAAGGAAAAAAATGAATGGGTGGCAAAAGCTGAGTATGAGTTGCCGTATGAGGGGCGCTTCGACCTGTGCCGCATTGGGAAGGATTTGGTTGTTGTGACCGCCTCGGGCGATCGGTACATCCTGTCCGATGGGCAACTAAAACCGTTAAGTGCTATAGCGACCGTTGAGAAAAAAAGCCCCGCCACACAGCCCTTGATCAGAGGCAACGCCATTTTGTTCATCGTTGATTACGACTCTGCGAAAGTAGAGACTGTTGATGTGCTCTTCCAGAATGGGCAGCTAAAAGCTTTGAATCCGCCGCCGGGTTTATCAAAGCTGGTCGAGGCGTCTGAGTGGGCCTACACCGCAATCCAAGCCCACCGTGCCGCTGAGGCAGTGTGGCGGCGGTAAGTGGCCTCCTAAACCGGGACAAGTCCACATTACGATTCCCTTGTTTTTACAGGCCATTCGGCCTCCCCATGTTTCTCAATCGACACTGCAAACCCCGTCCCACACTCCGGGCAGCGGTCGACGCTTGCCCGCAGGTCGTAGCCGCAGACGCGACACAGACCTTCGCGCTCGACCCGTCGCACGTTCCGCCAGTGACGGATTTCAAGAATCGGAAGTGGAAGGCTCAGAATCGCGATGAACCAGTAGGGCAGGGACAGCGTCGCCGTTATTCCGTCGGGGTCATCTCCAAGTAGCGTAGTCAAACCGCTCAACTGGAAATCTGTAATGTTGCTCCACCGGAACGGTTCAGACCATTCGGTGTATGCGCCCGAGTCGGTCCGCCACCCCTCCGGCGGCAAACTCCGGCGGCGGTGAACTTTTGGCCAGTCCGAGTGGTAGACGTATACGCATCCTGCATAGTTTGTGAGTACGAACTGCACGAACCGGCCCGTCGAATCCTCGTAGCGGCAATACCTTATCTCGTCAAATCTTACGCACGACCTGATTCCCCAAACAACGCTGGCACAAAACAGAATCGCGGACAATGCCACGTACTGCAACCAGAGAAACCTGTGCGTCCGCCGAATCATGCGTTGGCCTCAATCCCCGTCCCACACTCCGGGCACCGGTCGACGCTGGCGCGCAGGTCGTAGCCGCAGACGTGACATAAGCCTTCACGCTCGATGCGTCGTTTCCTCCGCCCGCGACGAAACGCGATCAGCGGCAGGGGGAGACAGAGCACGGCGATGAACCAGTGCGGGACGCCGACACTCCAAGTTACAACGTGGACACGGTCATTCACCTGGTAGGATCTGAGCGGAGCAAATCGAAAGCCAAAGCGCGAATACATGTAAATATCCGGGGCCTGTTTTGCCTCGAAAGTACTCCACTGCCATCGGAACGCCCAGGTGCTTGCGTACGACTCAACAAGCTGAGATGGCTCACTGGCTACGATTTGTGTCATTTCGAGCTTCACGCGTCCACTGTCGGAAAGGAATCCGAGCCCTTTCATATTGAGGGGGGCAGTCTGAGTATGCAGTAGCTTGTCGCTCCGCCAGTACGACCTCCCCCACATCCCCACCGCCGCGAGGAAGAGGATTGCGGAGAGGATGACGCCGCTCATCCACACCCACCCGAAGATTCGGCTGCGCCATCGCATGGCCAGGATGATACCCGGAACGTGGCCGGTGGGGATTCGAACGCGGGGACACTGCGGCGGTGTTGCCTACGGCGAATCCGTTTCCGGTGGGCATTTGGAACCGAGTCAGCGTCCATCAGCGTTCATCTGCGGCTTCAACGCATTTTTTCCAGGAAACGATGGCGACGACAGGCGTATACCCAGACCCCAGCCTGCCTGATGCCTCACCGGATCTCCATCCCCACAATGGTCAGATCGTCCTTGGGCAGGATGCTGCCGCCGAAGCCGTCGAGTTGTTTGGTAAAGCCGTCGATGATCGCCGAGATCGGTTGATCGGCGAGCTTGACCAATTCCGCCCGCCATCGGTCATCGTCGGCGGCGTCGGTGTCGGTGAACGCGACTTCGATCCCGTCGGTATAGACCAGCACGCGATCGCCACGCTGTAATTGCACATGGCAGGTGGAGAAGGTTTCATCGGGAAAGATCCCGAGCAATGCGCCTTCGGCGTCGAGTTCGGACATTTTGCCGTCACGCAACAGCAGCGGCTGCGGGTGGCCGCCGCGGGCGACGGAGAGCATGAGCGTTTCGGTGTTGAGCGTGCCGTAGACTGCGGTGGCGAATGTGGCATTGGACAGGTTCTGCTCGCACAGGGAGTTGTTCAGGCGCGACATGGTTTCCGAGGGGTCGAGCACGCGATACGCGCCATTGGCGATGTCTTTGGTCACCAGCGCGTTTTTCATGAACATCGTCAATAGCGCCGCCGGCATGCCGTGCCCGACCGCGTCGGCGACGTAGAACCCGACGTGCGATTCATCCAGCCGCATCACGTCATACAAATCCCCGCTGACATAGCTGGCCGGTCGAAACAGGGTCTGAAAATGCACCTGCCCCAGTTGCGGCAGCCGCTTAGGCAGAAAATCCTGCTGCAACCGCGCCGCCAGCCGTTGCTCTTCGTCCAGCTTGTTCATCATGCCGTTGACGTGCGCATCGCGTCGTCGCAGCAGATTCAGCTCAAACGACAACTGTGAAATCTTCTCCTGCAAATCCTCGATATGCTGGCCGAGGTCCGCATGGACCTGGGGGATGATGCAGGCGATGGTGTCGGTGCCGAACGACGGGCTGTCTTCGGTGTCCGAGGAGACGCTTGTGTTAACGGCGGCTTGAGTTCTCATGTTCGACCAACGCTTTCCGGGCAAACGATATGGATCACACAATCGATCCGTACGTTATGTCGGCGCTTGAGGCGTGTGGTTTAAGAAAATGTGTCCATTAATATTGCTGCGGTGATGATTATCGGGCCGAGTCGCGAACGTTTGCCGGTATATCCAGCACTTGCCCTACAACCAGACCCAATTCCCCAATTCGCCCGGCCCGAAGTTCCAGTGCGAACTTGGCATCCTTCAAACTGTATGTGCTGCGTGTGGAATAGGCCCGCATGGTGTGCGTGCTGACGATCCGGCATTGAGCATCGAGGTAGGCGATGTCCAGATCGGTCGGCACGTTTTTCATCCAAAACCCGCGCGGCGCCTCGTACGGGAAAACAAACAGCATCCCCTCGTTGTCCGGTATGGATTTGCGGAACATATAGCCCTTTTCGCGCTCGTGGTCTTCGTTGGCGATTTGGATCGTAAACAGCGACCCGTTGAGCGGCATTTCGATGGTCTCCAGCGATTGCGGCTGGTTCTCGGACGCGACGGGTTGATCGGCCTGCGTCGCCGGTGCCTGCGAGCGATCGCAGCCGACGAACAGCAAGAGTGCGAAGATACAAAGGAATCGATTCATGATTTTTTCCGCTTAAAGGCTTCGCGCATCTTACGCGTCAGCCGGATGTCCACATAAGCCAGTGCGAGGATCGTCATCAAAAGCAATAGCACCAGGCCCATGCAGATCAGCACCAAAATTGCGTTACCGGGACGATTTGAATAGACGAATCCGACATAAAACGACACCGCCAGCCCGATCATCATTGCCCCGCCGATCCGACGCAGGCGGATTCGCAATTGGTTGTCACGATCGGTCTCGAATCCCTTGAGACTCGACGCCCGGGATGCATGCAGCATGTAAAACCATCCCGCCGCCGCGACGAGCAGGGAGAAGATGGGGGGGAGGTAGTCCATAGAGGGGATTTTAGATTTGGGATTTGCGAATTGCGATTTAGGCCGGACCTAGCAACTCCACCACTGTTTCCATCGGCAACCCGATCACATTCGTGACTGATCCTTCCATGCAGGTGACGAATGGGTCGTTGTCCTGGATGCCGTAACCACCGGCCTTGCCGCGCCAGTCGTTGGTGGCGACATAGCGGGCGATCTCGGCTTCGGTCAGCACGCGCATCTGCACCAATGAGGTGACATGCGTCACCCGATCGATTTTTTGTGACGGGTCAATCAGTGCCACGCCCGTCGTGACCGCGTGTGTGCTGCCGGACAATTGCCCGAGCATTTTCGCGGCATGGGCCGGGTCTTCGGGCTTGCCGAGCAACTGATCCCCCAGC
>JBGSMH010000271.1:0-12621 GCA_041740275.1 Phycisphaerae bacterium | reverse complement strand
TCCGCGCCAGGACCATGCCCATGCCACAAAAGCCCGTCAGTCCGGCAAACATCAACCCGCAGCCGACAAAGCCGCTGAGTCCATACCAGTACGGATGAACGAATGTCCCCAGCAACACGCCCGCAAGCACGATCGCCCCGGCGGCCATCAGTGTCTGTCGCTCCAGCGGCATGACGTTGCTGACGCGATTGACCGGCAAGCCTGATGCCTCCCACGCGGTCGTCCCACCGGCGATGTTCGCGACTCGCGTCGCACCGGCATCAAGCAACGCCTGGGCCGCCTTGCCGCCACGCATGCCCGACTTGCAGATGCAAGCGATCAGCTTCCCGTCATATCGCTTGATGATCTCGGCACAGTTCATTCGGTCCAGCGGATGGTGCTCCACACCCTGGGCGTGGACGACGGCGTGTTCCACCTCGGTCCGAACGTCGATGAGCACCAACTCACCGGCGTCAAATTTGGCTTTGGCCTCGGCAGGCGAAAGCGTCACATTTTTTTTCTCGATCGTTGTACTCATGAGTGAAAACCTTTCCTTCTGTCTTGTATGACTAGGTGTTTGAGAGGCCCAAGGCCTCGTGTTGTTCGGCGGCAAAAGACCGGACGCCCTGGCAGACCAAGGCGCACAGGTCGAAAATCGTCTCATCCTTGATGAAGTAGCTCGCGGTCGTGCCGCGACGCTGGCAATCGACGATGCCGACCTGTTTCAGCACGGACAGGTGCTTGGAAACGGATGGCTGATTGATCCCGATGGCACTGGCCAGTTCATTGACCGACGCCGGGCCGTGCTTCAGATGCAGGAGCATCCGCACCCGGTTTTCGTCCGCCATCGCACGCAGGCGTTCGACGACGCGAGCGACCATCGCATCGGTCATGGCTCCATCATTCTTATATGCTTCAATTGGCATATTCAGAGTATCGGATATTCCGGATGGAAAATCAAGTGAGAAGCGCAGAATTTTCTGTAATGGTGATTTTCCGGGCGATTTCGACGCCTATCTACCGGCGACGAACGCGCTCGCCGGACTGTTCGGCACCGGTCTGGGAAGGTCGATCCGGTTGGCGCGACCGGATTTCCTCGGCATCGCGAACGTTGCGATCCCCCCGCGGCTCAGTGCGCGGTTCGGGTCGCGGTTCAGGACGTGCTTCGGGTTTAGGCTCCGGCTTGGGCTGAGGCCGCGCCTCGTCGCGGGCGCGCTCGCGCTGGCGATTTCTTTCAACATCCCTCACCGTATCGCCAGGCCGATCCACTTCATCGGTTCGCTCCACAGGCCGCTCCTTGCGGTCGATCTGGCGATCTTCCGGATACCGGTACCCACGATCGGATGATTCGCGCTGGTACGATTCGCGCTGCTGGTCGCGATCCCGATCGCGTCCACGATCATCGTGTCGATACGACGTGTCCGGATGTCGATAGTAAGGCCCGGTGTGATAAGGCCGCGTCTGGTAAGGCCACGAACTGTGGTAGTAAAACGTCTGGCTTTCCAACTCCCGCTGCCGTACCTCGTATTGCCACTGGGCCTCGGAATATCCCACCCCATTGTCGTAATAGACCGCCTCCTCCTGATACCCGTCGCTCACGCAACCGGCCAACATCAAAAGGAAAATGATCCAGCACCATCGCATCTACAGATGTTAGACACGCCATCACCTCACAGGTTGGAAATTACAGGACCGGTGTTACGGAAAGGATCTCCGTGCCTCCGATTTTCCGTGGTCAAATCGGTTTCCCGGGCTACACCAACTACTTGGATATCCCCATCTGCATTTGCGGGTCGGTCGCGTCGCCGGGCTTGTCGACGACTTGGATGCTGTCTTCGGTCGAATCGCCGTTGCGGGAACCGGCGTTGGTGGCGCGGAAGCGGATATCGGGCAGTTTGGATACGGCCTGGCGAAGCGCCTGCTCCCAGCGTGCCCGCATTTTCATCAACGCCGGGTCGTCGGCCTGAAACCGACGATGCCGGTGGATATCCAACTCATCGGCCGAATAAACCAGCATATCGATCGGCGGGCCGACGGTGACGTTGCTCTTCATCGTGCTATCGAGTGACAGGATCGCGTATTTGGTGGCCTCTTCGAGCGTGGTCGAATCAAACCGTATCCCGCGATCAAGGATGGGTCGGCCGTACTTGGCTTCGCCGATCTGGAGGAAGGGGCTTTCCTCGCTGGCTTGCAGCGGGTTGCCCTGGGGGTAGATCATGAACAGTTGCGGTTCCTCGCCTTTGACCTGCCCGCCGAGGATGAGGTTGGTGTTAAAGGTGTAATCGTCGCGTTCCAATGCCGCCCGGTCGAGGTCTGCGACATCGCGTACCGCTTTGCCGACCACCCTGGCCGCATCGTAGAGGGTCGTCACCGCCGCCAGGCCGCGACCTTGTTCGTAGTCGCGTGTCAGCAGCGTCAACACGGATTGCGAACAGGAGAGCGATCCACTGGTCAGCAGCACAAACACATGCTCGCCGGGCTTAGTGAAGGTGTGCATCTTGCGGGTGATGTTGACCTGATCGTTCCCCGCGTTGGTGCGTGAATCCGAGGCCAGAACCAGCCCGTACTTGGTGATGATGCCGAGGCAGTAAGTCATAGGCGGGTCCGATTGTCGATGAAGAGCCAGAGTTTACAAGCCCTGTAAAATTGCACCGAGTAACGCCATGCTTCGGCCCGTTGCACCTAGGCCAAAGCGAGTACATTCACTGCTGCTGTTGCATCTGCATCGCCTGTTTCTCGTGCTGCTGTTGGGCCTGTTCCTGTTGATGTCCGTCGAGTTTGCGGAAGGGAACCGTCGTGGGCGCGGGCGTTGAAAGAATCAACGGTGCGATTTTTTCCGGGAAAAGGTCGGCGGGGATCGATTTTAGCGGTTCGGAATGGACCGTCACGCTGATCGACTCAAAACCTGTGCCGCGGAACAGCCCTTTGTTGGGCGGCACGTCGCGATAGTCGCGCCCCACCGCCACCTTCACGAAGTTCTCGCCAGCGATACAACTGTTGGTCGGATCAAACCCGATCCACCCCGCCGACGGGAAATACAACTCCGCCCAGGCGTGCGTCTGGGTATAGCCGCGAAAACGGTCGCGATCGGTGTCGTCCGGGTGCAAGAGGCCGCTGACGTATCGGGCCGGGATCTGAAGATGCCGTGCCAGCGCGATGAACAGATGCGTAAAATCCTGACAGACGCCTTTGCGATGTTCGAGGATTTCGGTCACCGGACTGGCGGCGGTGGTGACACCGGTTTCGTACTCAAACTTCATATTGATGAGCCGGATCATTCGCTGGCCGAGTTCGCCGATCCGCAAGCCGGTTCGGGGCGCCAATTCCTTGGCCAATTCCGCGAGCATGTCCGATTGCACCACCGGCCCGTCGAACTGGAGATAATCCCACAGTTGATAGTTGCTTACATCCATCAAAGGCCAGGTATCGGGCAGCGATTCGGGCGAGATATTGGATCGCTCGGTCTCCACCACGCTCATCGCCAGAATCCGAATCTTTTGATGTAACTGATTGACGGTAAAGGTGTGCACGGTGTTGCCCAGCCAGTCGAAATAGCTGTTGACGGTGGAATAGGGCGCGAGTTTCAGTTCAAACGACAGCCGGTGCTGCTGGTTTTCCTGCCGGGGAAACATCCGCAGTTCGACCACCGACTCATTGATCGGCTCGCTGTATGACAATTCGGTTTCGTGGGTGAGTTTGAGGAGCATGGGTAAATCTCAGCCAGAACTCAGTATAGGAAATAGGCTTTCTGAAGCGCGACCGATCCTTCGTTGGCGATCTTCTCAATATGCGCCAGATAGTTGGTCAGCCCGTCGGCGAGCAGGTCTTCGACTGCGGCGTACTCCAGTTCGGCGCCCAGCCGACCGATGATCCGCTCTGGTGCCGATGCGGAGTGCTGTCCGTTGGTAATCCGCACCCCGGCAATGGCTTTGTGCAACTCATCAAGGCAGAAGCGGATCGAGCGGGGATAATCCTTTTGCAGCACGAGAAACTCGGCGATGCGGGTGGCGTCCAGGTCGGCGGTGTGCATTCGCCGGTACGATTCCAGCGAACAGCAACTGCGCAAAACGCCCATCAAGTGGATGTTTCGAATCGGCTGATCGAGTTGCGCCCCCATCTGCGAAAGCACATTGAACCGCGATTCGATCACCCGTGCGGTGACGTCAATTCGCTCGAGATATTTGGCGATCTGGGTGAAATACCATCGCTGATCGCGCGCCAGGGTGCCGTCGGTCAGGCCTTGAAACAGCATCGAGCCGTTCATGATCTGGAAGAAGAACTCGTCCGGCGAATCCTCAAACTGGGCTTGCGCCTCATCGCTGGTGACGCGCCAAAAAAGCCCGTTGAGACATTCCCACATTTCTGAAGAGATGCTCTCACGGATGGCGCGGGCGTTTTCACGTGCCTTGCCGATGCAACTGACGATCGAACTGGGGTTGGATTGGTCAAAGGTCATAAAACGCGCGATGCGCGATGAGATCGGTCCTTCGCCTTCGGGTTCGGCCCCGGCGCGCATGGTGGAGAGGATCGTCAGCCACATCTGGTGTTCGAGCACCGGCGTCAGATCGCCGACGTCGGTCAGGAGCATCAGATGGACGCGGATCAGTCGTGCGACGTGTTCGGCGCGTTCGACGTAGCGGCCCATCCAGAACATGCTGTCGGCGTCGCGCGAGAGCATGGGGCGGGCGTCGCCGCGTATGGGTTGCATGAGCGTGGGATCGAGCATGAGGGTCATGACTGTTCCTCTTCTTCGAGTACCCAGGTGTCTTTTGATCCGCCGCCTTGGGAGGAATTGACCACCAGCGATCCGCGCCGCAGCGCTACCCGCGTCAGCCCGCCGGGCATGACCACGACTTTTTCCCCGTACAAGATATAAGGTCTAAGATCGACGCGCCGGCCTTCAAACGCACGTTTACCGTCCCCGGAGACGGCGTTGATCCCGTCGCAGAAAGTCGGATGTTGCGACAACTGCACCACCGGCTGGGCGATGTAGTTGCGCGGGTCTTGCTTGATCAGTGCGGCAAACTTCTCTCGTTCGGCGTTACACGCCTGATGGCCCATGAGCATCCCGTACCCGCCGGACTCGTTGGTGGCCTTGACGACCAGTTTATCCAGATTCTCCAGCACGAACTTGCGATCGTCTTCCCGGGCACACACATACGTCGGCACGTTGAAAAGGATCGGTTCCTGCCCGAGATAAAACTTGATCATGTCCGGCACGAACGGGTAGATCGCCTTGTCGTCTGCCACCCCCGTGCCGACCGCGTTCACCAACGCGACATTACCCACCCGATACGCGTTCATTAGCCCGGCGATGCCCAGTGCGCTATCTTTTCGGAAACAAAGCGGATCCAGAAAGTCGTCATCCAGCCGGCGATAGATCACATCCACGCGCCGCAGCCCGGCGGTGGTGCGCATGTAGACAAAGCCGTTATCGACAACCAGATCCTGGCCTTCGACCAGATCAATCCCCATCTGTCGCGCCAAAAACGTGTGCTCAAAATACGCCGAGTTGTAGATGCCCGGCGTGAGGATGACGCAGGTCGGGTCCATCGCGTGCGCCGGTGCGACGTGCCGCATCGTGTGCAGCAGATTGTACGGATAATCTTCGATCGCCCGCACGCGGTATTGGTTAAAAAGTGCCGGGAAGACGCGTTTCATCACCGCCCGGTTTTCCAGCACATACGACACACCCGAGGGCGTTCGCCCGTTGTCTTCCAGAACGTAATATTTCCCATCCGCACCGCGAACCATGTCCGACCCGCAAATGTGGATGTACACATTTTTGGGCACATGCACGCCAAACATCTCGCGGCGGAAACTCTGGGCACCATAGATCAGGCCCGCATCAATGATGCCTTCGCGCAGGATGCGTTGTTCGTGATAAATGTCCTGGCAGAACAGGTTTAGCGCGGTGATGCGCTGGATCAGCCCGCGCTCGAGCATTTCCCATTCGTCGGCGGGGATGATGCGGGGGACCAGATCGAACGGGAAGATCTTTTCAACCCCGCGTTTGTCGGCATAGACCGTGAAAGTAATTCCCTGGTTGCGAAACAACACGTCCGCCATGCGACGCCGACGCTCGTAAGCATCGGAATCCATGTCGGTGAGTCGTTGCGCCACCGGCGCGTAGTGCCTACGCGGCTTTCCTGGCTCGACAAACATCTCGTCGAACAGTTCGCCTACCTGGTATTGATCAAACATACTTTACGTTTCAACTGTCGCTGCGATTGGTTCAATTAAACCATAGCAGACAAATCGAGGAACGTAAACACTAACTTTGCCCGACCATCAAAGGCCACAGACTTTGCCTATCCGAGAGATCAGTTTTTGCCACTGACGTACCCGACCGCGCGGACAAAAACCTTTTGCCAATCGGGCTGGCTCAAACCCGCGATGGCGTGGCCGGTCGCGAAATGGATCACCTTGCCGGTGCCGTGGGGTTTTTCGTACGCCAGGGGCTGCTTTTTGTCCTTCAGCCATGCCGAGATCAGTAGCGTAAAGTCGTCGGTGGGGATCAGATCATGAATCTCATCGTCCAATTCGAAATCCTGTATGCCTTCCAGAATCGGGTGATCGGGTGCTTCGATGATCGCGGTGTGTCGCATGATCGTCCCGCCATTGATTCGCGTGCCGATCAGCTTGCTAAATCCCGCGTGTGACTTGTTCGTCCCGGCGGTCGTGTGAAGGGAGATCAAACCCCCGCCACCACCCTGCACAAACCCGATGATCGATTCGAGTTGCGCCTCGGTGAAGTAGTCGCCATCGGTAAAGAGAACGACCGCGTTGTAGCCCGACAGGTCGGCCGCTGCATCGGCGCCATGCGTTGCGGTGACGATCATTCCCGCGCCAGCAAGTGCGGATCGAAGCACTTCCATCGCCTTGGGGTATTGGTGATAGGCGATTTCGCCGCCGGTGATGAGGAGGATGTTGTGGGGCATGGCTGGCTTTAGTGTCTGAAATGTCGGCGGCCGGTCAGGACCATCGTCGCGCCGCGTTGATTGACCAGATCGATGGTTTCCTGATCGCGCACGCTCCCGCCCGGCTGGATGATCGCGGTGACACCCGCATCCAGCAGCAACTTCGGACCATCCGGGAACGGGAAAAACGCATCGGATGCCGCGACCGCGCCCTGGGCGCGCTGGCCGGCTTTTTCGATTGCGATACGCGAGGCACCGACACGATCGACCTGCCCCCCGCCGATCCCGACGACGGCCGACTCTTTGGCGAGCACGATCGCGTTGCTTTTGACGTGTTTGACCGCGACCCACGCCAGTTTCATATCCGCCAGTTCCTGCTGAGTCGGCTGACGGGCTGAAACGACCTTGAGTTCTTCGTCCTTCAATTCGGCCAGATCCCGCTGCTGCACCAGATACCCGCCGATGATTTTGTGCATCGTGAAATCGTTGGCGGCGGGCTTCAGACCCGCGTTACCCAGTTCGAGCAGACGACAGTTTTTCCAGCGATTTTTCAGCAATTCCAGTGCGTCTGGGGCATAGCCGGGCGCGACGATCACTTCGAGGAACTTCTGTCCCTCGACAATCTTCTGTGCGGTTGGCAGATCGATCGGGCGATTGACCGCCACGATCCCGCCGAATGCAGCGACCGGGTCGGATGCGTACGCCCCCGCGAACGCTTCAGCGATATCCGCGCCGGTGGCAAACCCACAAGGCGTGGCGTGTTTGACCACACACGCCGCCGGTGCGGACAGATCTTTCACCGCACTGAGCGCCGCATCGGCATCGAGAAGATTGATGTAACTCAGTTCCTTGCCGTGCAACTGCGACGCCGATGCGACGCTGGCCTCGCTCGATCCGCCCGTCACATACAACGCGGCCTGCTGGTGCGGGTTTTCGCCGTAGCGAAGCGATTGCTTTTTCGACAACTGCAGTCCGATCGTCTCGGGCAATCCTTTGTCTGCTTGATCGTGTTCATCGTGATGGTGGCCGCAACACTTGATCTGGGTTGCCAAGTATTTTGCGATCATTCCGTCGTATTCGTGCGTGTGCTGAAACGCCTTTTGCGCCAGCTTCCGGCGATAATTGGGACAGGTCCCGCCTTGGTGCTTGCGGATATTATCCAGCGTTTGCGCGTATTGATCCGGGCTGGTCAAAACCGCGACAAAGCGGTGATTCTTGGCGGCACTGCGGACCATGCTGGGTCCGCCGATGTCGATGTTTTCGATCGCTTCGTCGAAGGTGACGCCGGGCTTTTCGATCGTCTGTTTGAAGGGGTACAGGTTGATGCAGACCAGATCGATCGGCTGGATGTTGTGGTCTTTCATCGACTGAACGTGTTCGGCGTTATCGCGTAGCGCCAGCAGCCCGCCATGGATCTTGGGATGCAGCGTCTTGACCCGGCCGTCCATCATTTCGGGGAAACCGGTGAAATCGGAGACGTCGACAACTTTCAGCCCCGCGTCGCGCAGAAACTTGGCCGTCCCACCGGTGGAGAGCAGTTCGACGCCAAACTCATTTTGCAGCGCCGTGGCAAACTCCTTGAGGCCGGTTTTGTCCGAGACCGAAATCAACGCACGCTTGACCAACACCTTTGCAGACATCTTGAGAGAACTCCTGATGGGAAAGCGAATCAAGATATGCGATTCGGTGTGATCGGACAAACGCCCGAGAATGCGCTTTTAGCCGCAGATGAACGCAGATAGACGCAGATGGGAAACGTGATCTCATCCACGATCGTCGGCAAATACTATCTGTGCTACGAAAGCACCGAGAACTCAGAGAACGACTCGGTAATTGTGAATCGCTCTCTGTGTCCTCTGTGTTCTCTGTGGCTCTTCTTCTTTTTATTTATGCGAACCCGACCGTCGTCAGCGACGCCCGATCGACTTCGACACCGCTGACCCTGAGGATGATCGTGTTGTAGTCGCTGCCGAGCTTGCCCAGTGAGATCGTCTGGGTCGGGACGTAGGTGACGATCGATCCTGCGGGTTCGATATGGCGATAGGGCAGCAGGTTGACGTTCACCCTGCCGGTATTGTGCTGCAATCCGATGGCGTAGGCGTAGCGGATGCCGTTGCTGAAGACATCCATTGAGACGACGCCCTTGCTGCTAACATTGACCGCCTCGATTCGCGCGTGCGGCGAGGTAGCGACGGGGACCAGATCGTAGTCGTTTTCGGTGAATCGTTCGACACGTTCGATGCGTGCCGGTACGTCGCGGAGGGTGGCGGTGTCGCGACCGGGCCCGCCGTTGATGCGATGGCCGAAGGTTTCAACGAACAGGCGGTCGTTGCCGGTGTTGCCCCAGATCGCGTCGTTGCCTGATGTCGCCCAAATGTGGTCGTCTCCGTCTCCGCCATCAATGAAATCATCCCCGGCGTTTCCAGTGAGGAAGTCGATCCCGTAACCGCCGTAGATCTTGTCGTTGCCCGAGCCGGTGGTGATCCCGTCGGACCCCGCTCCGCCGTAGACGGTGGCGTCGGCTTTGATCTTGCGTGAAATCTCGATACTGTCATTCCCCGCCCCGGCGTCGATGATAATCTTACGGATTTTTACGCAATCGTAGCGATTCTGCTGGCGGGCACTGATCGGGTTGCCCTGGTTGTCGAACGCCGCCGAGCGGACGTCGAGTTGCAGGTAACAACCTTCCTTCCATATCCGCACGACGTTGTCGGCATCCAGCGTCGTAATCCGGAGCGTCGAGCCCTCCAAACCCATATGTATCCCCACCGACGACGCACCGGCGAGTGGATCGGCGGCAAAGTGACAACGCGATTCGAGTGATTCAATCAGCATGGAAACCATCCCTTTGAGAAAGTACAATGAACGAAACCAACGGTCTCGTTGAATGAATTACCTTTGGATTCAAAGGGTGTTGTGGGGTGCGACAATTTAGCACGTCCATCGCAAGATTTTGGCAATGGATCGATTTCCGCGTCGCAAAAGGGCGAATTTCTTCGCACTCATTCGGTGCTAATAATCACGCCGTTACTAAACGGGCTGCTGCCGGTCCCGTTTTGGGCGACAACGCGGTATTCGTAGGTGACGTTGTTGATGCCGGTGGTGTCCAGAAAACTGGTGATGTTGGCCCCGACGGTCGCGATATCGCCCCAGATCCAGCCGTGGTAGCGGCGTTGGACGACAAACGACGTTTCATTGTCCGAGGTGTCGGTCCATGCCAACTGCACATTGGGACGCGTCGTCACCGTACCGCTCAAGCCTATGGGCGCATTCGGGATCGACCCCCCGGTCCCGCCTGGCGTGGTGACGGTGGCAGAGGTGCTGTAGGTGCTGTCGACGTCGCCTGCGGTAGCACGGACGCGATATTCGTAAGTGTTTCCCGCAGCCACCGTCGTATCCGCAAACGCGACGGTGTTGGCGGCAGTGAGCGCGATCTGCGCCCAGGTCCCGCCGGCGAGGCGTCGATCCAGTTTGTAGCCGGTCTCGCCCGCGACGTCGTTCCAGGTCACATTGACGCGTGTTCCGCTGACCGCGATCGCCTGCAAGTTGCCCGGCGTGGCAGGCGGGGTCGGTCCGCTGACGGACGTATCGACTTCCACAAGATTGCTAAACGCGCTATCCCCTGACGCGTTGCGAGCCAGAATGCGATATTCGTAGGTGACACTCCCGATTGAAGTCGTGTCCAGATAAGTGATCGTGTTCGCGGCGGTCGTGGCGATGTCGGACCAGATCCACCCGCGATAGCGCCGCTGGATCACAAACGCCGTCTCGTTGGTCGATGCATCCTGCCAGTTCAATCGCGCCTGCGCCCCGGCCTGCACGGTTGCGGTCAGATTCGCGGGGGTTTGCGGGATGGTCGATCCGGATGGCGTGGTGAAACCGATCGCGTTGCTCGCCGCTGAATCACCTGCGCCGTTGAAGGCGCGAACGCGATACTCATAACTGGTGGCCGGGGAAAGGGTTGTGTCGGTGTAGCTGGTGGCGTTGGCACCGAGCGTTTCCAGTGTCGTAAACGCCCCGGTCCCGATGCGTCGCTCGAGACGATAGCCCGTCTCATTGTTGGCGTTGTCGGCCCAGGTGAGCGCGACGGAGCTGGTCGTCAGATTCGCATACGCCAACTGCGTCGGGGCCGCCGGTGCGACGACGTTGGGGATGGTGGTCGCGGATGCGATGTTGCTGAAGCCGCTGTTCCCGCCAGCGCCGGTGGCGTAGACACGATATTCGTAGGTCGTGCCCGCGGTCAGGCCGGTGGTGTCTTGATAGGTTTGGGCATTGACGCCCAGCGACGCGATCTGTGCAAAGGTTCCGCCGACCGGTCGGCGATCGACGCGATAGCCGGTTTCGTTGGTCGCGTTATCCGCCCAGGTAAGGTCAATGCGGGTCGACGATTGCGGCGTAGCAACCAATGTCGTCGGTGCATTTGGCGCATCCGGTAGGGCATAGCTGGCGGTATAGGTGGTGTTGACGCTGGGTGCGACGATCTCGTGACTGGGTGAACCGCCGTCGCTCCAACCCGTGAAGTTATAAGTGATCCCGGCAGAGACAAACTGCGCCGGCGCGGAGATCGTGTTCAGCGAACCGGCGATCAGCGTTCGCGTCAGCGGCGCGGTGGCGGTGGTCGATCCCAGACTCAGTTGCACACCACTCGGACTGCTGGCTAGGGTCACCTGCACCGTCAGCGGATCGACCCGGCGGGTGATCGTGGTGGTCTTGTTCTGCGAATCGGTCGCGGTCAGGCGCAGTTCGATCCACGACGGGTATTCGTGATCGGGCGCGACAAATGAGCCGCTGGATACGCCATTGAAGGTCTGGAGGACGTGATCATGCGGGTTGCCGGGATTGGTTTCGCTATCGTGCAAAAGCACCAGCGACCAGGTGAGCGCCGATGCCGGGAGCGACCCGTCTTCGGGATCGGTTGCGCTGCCGGTGAAGTTGATGGTGTCTCCGACGGTCCATTTCAGGCTTGACGAAGGCGTCGCGATCGTCGGCACGGGTGCGGCGTTGGCTGCGGGCGCGGGGGCATAGAGAACGGGCGTCGGGACGACCTCAAACCCGCGGCCGGGGCGTTGCCACTCCAGTTTCATCGACGCATCCCCGCCGTTCTCGAAATACTCGATGCGGATGTCGTAATACTGACCGGCGGTGAGGTTGATGGTGTTGGTCCAGGCGGTCGCGGACTGATCGACGAGCTTGTCGACCAACAGCACGTTGTTGACCCACAATCTCACGCCGTCGTCGCTGGTGGTGCGGAATGAATAGGTGCCGGTCTCGACCGCCTGAATCCGTCCCTGCCAGCGCACGCTAAAGGTGTCGGCGGCGATCTGCGCCATCGGTGCGCCGGCAGCCCAGTTGAAATCGACCGTCGGATCGACGCGACTGACGCTTGTGCCGGTGAAGTTGAGATTGTCGTAATAGACCGCCGGCAAACCCGTGCCGTTGCCGGGCGTGGGGGCGACTTGCCCGATTCGCACGATTCGCTGGCCGTACAGGTCGGCGTAGTAGAGTGCACCGTCGGGACCCTGGATCAGATCAACCGCGCCGCTGCTGAGCGAGCGGAAGATTTGCCGGGTCGATTGATCAGGCAAACCGTCTACGCCGCGATACATCACATAAATCTGTTTGCGCGAGTAGTCGGTGAAAAACAGCGCACCCGAGTAGGCCTGCGGGAGTGCGGTGCCCGCGCCGGTGTGGAAGAAGATGCCGGTCGGACTGCTGCCGCCGG
>JBGSMH010000270.1:0-6566 GCA_041740275.1 Phycisphaerae bacterium | reverse complement strand
GTTGTGGCGTACGGCGATTCACCCGACCTGGCGGACTTCGACCGCGTCCTTCCGGATCATGAAGGTGGGACGTACGACCTGACCACATGGCTCATCTCCCAAGGTCGCAAACGAATCGTGAATCTGGCCGGCAATACCAATGACTATTACTGGTACCACAACCGCGTGCGCGGCTACGAGCGGGCCATGCGCGACGCGGGCTTGTCGCCGCTTTCGCCTGAACTGTTTACGTCACTCGATAGCGTCCTGCCCGCTTTGCACGGCCCGCTGCTAACGCCATGGGTTAAGTTTGACATTGAACGCCACCAACTGGCCGGTCATCTGGCGCCGCTGCTGGCCGGGAGTGAGCCGGTCGATGCGATCATGCTGGTCAATGACGGTCAGGTGAGCGTAGCAGCGGCGGCGCTGCGACTACTGGGTAAGGAGCCCGGCCGCGACGTGCTGCTCGTTGGGTACGACAACATCTGGGCCGATTGCCCCGAACGCCAATGGGAGTCGGCCGGCCCGGCGGCGACGGTCGACAAATGCAATTCGCAGATCGGACAGGAATTGGTCCGACTATTGGTCGAGCGCGTGGAAGGCAAACTTCCCTTTGGACCGCAACGCCGGGTCGTGCCGTCCCGATTGGTCGTGCTGTAACAAGACAAGACCGCCTCGTAGAAAACGCCCGGCGGGTATTCGTGTTCATCAGGAGTTTCAACATGGTTTCTCGCCCGAACTTGCCGCGTTCCCGTCCACAGGCAAAACAGCCCGACTACCGCAATTGGCTGGTGCCGTCGATGGTCGCTGCCGTGGTTTGCCTGTTCATTGGCGTAGCGCTGTGGATGTGGGCGTCGACCTCTGTCGTGGTCGCACAGGACGTGAAGGCACCGCCAGCCCCGCCCAAAGCCATACCTGCAACACCAGTCTCTGACGCTCCGGCACCGGCACCATTGCCGATCACCCGAAGCGGCGATGGGTTTGCCATCACCGTTGAATTGGCCAAGCCGCAATTCGTCACTGTCGTCATTGAAGATGCCGAAGGGAAACGCGTTCGTAACCTGGTCGCCGAGACCAAGATGCCGGCCGGTAAGAACATCGTCCCCTGGGACGGGTATGACGATGGAACGACCGACAGCGAAGGCACGCTCACCCGCCGCCGCGTCGGGCCGGGACGCTATACGGCACGCGGTCTGGTGCATGACGGGATCAAAACGATCTATGAGTTCACCGCCTATGGTGGTGGGCGAACGCCCTGGCCGACCGACGACAACACCGGCGCGTGGCTGGCCGACCATTCCTCGACCAGCGGCGCGACCTTTATCCCGGCCGGTTCGCCCTACGGCGACGGCAAGCCGCAGGTGCTGCTGGTGGCGCGAGTCGCCGAAGCGGGCGCGCCCCTGGTCTGGATCGGGACCGATGGAGAGATTTTTCAGCGTCGCCCCCTGTGGGGTTGGGATGGCGGCGATGCCGCCGCGTCCGATTTCGGTGCCAATCGCGACCCGCGTTTTTACGCCTACATCCTGATCGCAAACGCCAACACGAAGGATCCGATCCGCGTTCGCGGTTTAGCGACCAATAAGGACAGCGTCGGCAAGAGCTTTTTCGACGTCGCCCGGGTCGGCCCGGACGTGCTGGCCTACACGCCGAAGAACAACCTCCCGGTCGACATGATGCGCCAGAACGGGCATACCCTGTCGGTGCTCGATGGCCTTGCCGCGTTCACCGTGCCCAATGACGACACCGTGGTCATCGGCGAGGTCAAGACTGGCACCGTCCTGGGCACGCTGGACATTCCCGCTCCCAAGGGCGTGCTGCTGCTGTCCCGCGATAGCCTGCTGGTCAGCACCGCCGACACGGTCAAACAGTTCGCTTTGACCTGGAAAGACGGCAAGCCGGTATTAGGTGCAGGCAAGGCGGTGATCACCGGTTTGCAGGAAGCGCGTACCCTCCAGAGCGACCCCAAGCGCAGCCGGATCTATGTCGCCGACTGGGGCAAGAGCAATCAGGTGAAGGTTTACGACCCCACGACGTACAAGCAACTGCTGGTCATCGGCCAGCCCGGGGGGCTTCAGGTTGGCGCTTGCAATGAGTTGCAGATGCAACGCCCCAACGGCCTGGCGATCGACGACGCCGGACAGTTGTGGGTCGCCGAGGCCGACTGGATGCCCAAGCGCATCAGCATCTGGGACACAACCACCGGTGCGCTCAAGCGTTCCCACTACGGCCCGCCCCACTACGGCGGGGGCGGGACCATCGATCCGACCGACAAAACCCGCTTCTTCTATGGCGAGTTTAGCTGCACGCTGGAATTCAAGCTCGATTGGAAGACCGGCGCTGCCAAACTGGTCGCGATCCCGGTACGACTGGAGGAGCAGAAGATCGCCTACCCCGTGGACCTGGGCTATGGCCCGGAAGTGCCGTGGCACGTGAACGGCCGGACTTATCTCAGCCTCGGCTACCAGACCGCTCATCGCGGCAACAATTCAAACGGCCTGTGGCTCTACGACGACGCGACCAAGACCGCCCGGCCGGTCAGCCATGTCGGCTCGTTCAAGCCGTGGCTCCAGCAAGATGAGAAACTCAGCGGCACGCGCTACGACGAACTGAAAAAGGAATTGGGTGTCAACCAGTTCGAACCATTCTTCGGCCCGCTGATGGTTTGGACCGAAGGTAACGGTGACGCCAGCATGTCCCGCGACGAACTGAAGTTCCGCATCTTCCCCGAGTGGGACGGCAAGGTCCTCCGCGTCGGCTCGACCGTTTCCCGCCCGCTGTCCGGATTTCGCTACTTTGCCCCGCTGGCCGACCTCTCGTTGTGCGGTAGTTGGAACCTCATGATCCCGCCGCCTACCTTCCGGGCCGATGGTGTGCCGGAGTATGACATCTCCAAAGCCAAATTCATGCTCCCGCCCAGTGTCGAGCAGACCGGCGATGAAGATGGCGACGGCCATTCCGGCATCCTCACCGAGGACGGTTTCTGGCTGCAGTGGTTCAGGGGCTACAAGGACGGCAAGTTGGTCTGGACCTATCCCGTGGACAACACCCAGGGCATGCCCCCACGCTTCCCCGGGCAGGTCGTCGAACCGACCCGTCTGATGGGGCCGTATTTCAAAATGAAAGCCGGTGAGGCCGGTATCCTCGGCGTCACCAACGGCGAGCGCGGCAACATGTACATCATGACCAGCGATGGATTGTTCGTGCAATCCGTCGGCGGACACCGCGCCGTCGCAGAGTTGTTCCGCTTCCCCAAGGCGGTGCGCGGCATGGATGTCAGCGGGTACAGTTTTGAAGACGAGCACTTTCATCCCACAGTCACCCATACCGTTGACGATGAAGTCTATATGGTTGCGGGCAAGGAGAGTTCATCGATTTTCCGGCTCGATGGATTGGAGCGCATCCGACGCCGTCAGTTCGGTCAGATCACCATCGCCGAGTCAGATCTGGCGATGATCCCGGCGCAGCAAGTCATCCCCGGTCGCAAGACCGGCCGCAATGAGTCGGTCATCAGTCTTCCCGAGAAGCCGATGTCAGTGGACGGCAAGCTCGACGACTGGGCCGGGGCGACGTGGCTCGATATCGGAAAAGTGGGCACCGGCGCCATGGCGATCCGCGACGGAAAACTCTATGCCGCATGGAAGACCGAAAATCCAAAGGTGCTGGTAAACGGCGCCTCTGACCCCGAGTTCGCCTTCAAACGCGGCGGCGCGGTCGATCTGATGCTCGGCAAAGCGAACCGTCTGGGTGCCCATGGCTTTGCCAACACCCTGAACCCCATTCCCGGCGACCAGCGACTTCTGTTCTGCCAGGTGAACGGCCGCAATCTTGCTGTCCTGTTTCGACCGACCGCATGGGGAACCAAGCTGGGCAAACCTCAACTCTATGAGTCGCCGATCGGTAAGGTGCAGTTTGAGGACGTGGCGATCATCACCTAACAGGTCGAACTGGCTCAGGCGGGGGGCAATGTTGAGGTCTCCATACCGCTTAAGCTTCTGGATATCCCCAACTTCAACGGCAACGCCGGGGAGCAGTTATTCGGCGACATGGGCATCCTGCGCGGTTCAGGATCGCAGACCACGCTGCGGACGTATTGGAATAACCCGCACACCGCCATGATCAGCGACATCCCCACCGAGGCCAAGCTCGTGCCCGCCAACTGGGGTCTGCTGGTCATTGGTGCCGCAAAGTAGCGGATCGATCCCCCGTCGGCCACTGGCTTAACCCGCTGGCGAGACAGGCCCGGTCGATTCGCCGATCAGGAGCGGGACGGTCGCTGGCTGGAGCAGCAGCGGGCCGATCCAGCGGGGATCGGTTTCTGCGCCGCGGCGGCGTTTCATCCAGTCGATGCAGGTCGCCAGATACGGCGTCGGATCGGGCATCGGTACCGAGGTGATGCTTGGCGTGACGAACGGCGCCAGACCCTCATCATTGATCACGCAAACCGATCTATCCACCCCCACGCGAACACCCACATCTCGGAAGGCGCGGATCAGTCCCAACGCCGCCGGTACGGTCGTGCAGAGAACCGCCGAACTGAGGAACATGTTTGCCGCGACGAGTCGGCGGGCCTCTTCGTAGGCTTGCTGCATCGGCTCGCCATAGGCACGGATCGGTTCGCCGAGGAGTCGCCCGGCAAAGCCGTGGGATGATCGCCAGACGTTCCATTGGGCGATCCGCTGGTCGATGACGGGGTCAATCGTCTGCACATTGAAGCAATCGACGGCCCGGTGTCCGAGCGACGCCAGATGATCCAGCGGTTTCTGTGTGACGCTGGCAGGGAAAAGGTCGATCGACGGAACGCCATCGGCCGAAAAATCGCGGCCGAGGATCGCGACCGGGCACTCGCTGTTGCGGAGGCGCTCGATGAGCAATCGCGGGATAGGTTCGCAGCTTGGGCATAGAAAAATGCCGTCGTACGACCGCAGCGCTTCGTCGATGATGTAGTCGTCCCAATGGATATAGAGCATCGTGCGCGGGTTGGCACCAAATTGCTGCGATGCACGGTCCACGCCCAACCGCCACATCTCCAGATCGCGCGATGAGAGTGTGGGAACCAGGACAGCGACGCGGAGCGTGTCGCGATTTCGGCGGTTCTCGACCAGTTCGCCGCCGGGCAGGCGATGCAGCAGGTCGGATTCCAGGAGTTTGAGCAGTGCCTTGCGTGCGGTCATTCGCGACACGCCCAGTTCGGTCGCCAGTTTGCGTTCGGTCGGCAGCGTGCGAGTCTGATAGTCGCCGCGGACAATGCGCGACTCCAGGAGTTGGGTGATCTGGTCCGATTTTCGACGGGGCGGGGGGAGTTCGGATACCGACATAAACAGGCCGACCTTTCTATACCGACTCGGTATATCACACATCCGTCCAAAATCCAATGAAAATCTGGCCATTTTCTTCCTCACCCTGTCTGAATGTTTCGCAAAAACAGCGGTCTTCTTCACAAGACATTAGCGCAAAACCAGCGCCATGGGAATATGCCAGATGGGAGAGGTTGTTAACTTGCTTCGGTCCAGTCACGGATGAATGATACCAGTGTGGTTCACTTCTGGAGACGGGCACTGACGCTATGCGTAGCGTCACGGTTTCAATTTCCGAATTAGGAGAGATCAAGATGCGAATTATTCCCCCACTCTGCCTCGCCGCCCTTACTTCAGTCGCACAGGCCGGCATTCTGTTCAGCGATAACTTCGACAGCTATGGCAATGGCGACCTGATTGGACAAGGCAATTGGACGCTGAAATCCGGTACGACCAACACGCCGCAGGTGTCGAGCGGCAAAGTCCTGAGCAATCCCGGCACGATCGATGCGATCAAGCCGACGACCGAGACGATCTCGTTTGATCCCGCCATTAATCCGGATGCAGCCGGGTCCAGCTTCTACCTCGCGACCGACATCAATGTCACCACCGCCAAGAGCGGCAGCTACTTCCTCCATACCGCAGGCAGCTTAACCAGCAGCTCATTCCAAAGCCGCATCTACCTGAAAACACAGGGCAGCGGCTTTGTCCTCGGGGCGAGTGTGACGAGCAATCCCGTAGACTACGGTACGACCGAACTCGCGTTGAATACCGACTATCGCGTGATCGTTCGATATGACATCAACGCGGGCGCATCAAACGACGATGTTAGCCTGTATGTGTTCCCGCTCGTCGTGGTTCCGGCGATCGAGCCAGCGACCGCCTATGTCGTGAACATCCAGTCCAGTTCCGGAGACGCGTCCGGTCTTGGAGCGGTCAGCATCCGCCAAGACGGCAACGCCTCCCCCGTGCTGTCATTGGACAACATCACTGTCGCCACCACCTACGCCGAGGCCGTGGCGATCCCCGAACCGACCAGCCTCGCCTTGATTGGTCTGGCCGCCGGGATGCTGGGGCGTCGCCGGATCCGTCGGTAGTCGTTCTATTTTCCCCACCCGCGGCGGCGTCCCCGACAGGACGTCGCCGCCTTTTTGATTCGTAACAAGGATGGTTTTCCGTGCAGAAGAAGAACGCTTTTACACTCGTTGAGTTACTCGTGGTGATCGGCATCATCGCGGTCCTGATCGGCATACTGCTGCCTGTGCTCGGCCGGGCACGAGCACAGGCAGCGGC
>JBGSMH010000269.1:0-23048 GCA_041740275.1 Phycisphaerae bacterium | reverse complement strand
GTGCGCCCGATCTACGCAGCAGTGCAGGCGGCGACGGTCATCAGCGATACCGAAAGAATCGCGTTGGGCGTACACGTCCGCGATGCCAACCCATCCCGCGCATCCGTCCCGGGATTCGCCCCTGTACTCACCGTGACCAAGATGGATGGTGCGGTGATCACCTTCGCGATCCGCGACCCCAATAACCCCGACCGCAAAGCCAAACCCGTCGGCGTGACCGGGATCACCTACTTCTCATACATTGGCCAAACGCCACCGAGCACGGCATCGGCATTCAAGTTCGAAGGCCACACCGGACAAACGACGGTCAGTATCGACTTCGGTTCGTCGGTCGCCACTGGCGCGCGGGTGTGGCTGAGCGCGTCCTACTTCAACAACCGCAAGCAAAGCGGTCCCGCGTCCTCGCCGATCGGTGCGATCATCGGCGCCGGATCGACCATGCCCACCCTGTTGAAGATCGCCGCGTGACGACCACCCTGATTCGCGGATCGGATGTCCGAGCGTTGACCAGGAAACAGTAGTCGCGCTGGAGGCGAGGCGTAGGCCGAAGTCTCCGGCGCGCGTGATCACCCTGGCGTCGCTGCCAAGTACGAGCCATGTCGCTTGACAGCCATCTGTTGTCCCTTGATGCTTCCCATTCGAATGGCGGAAGAAGCAAAAACAATGAGCAAGCAATACACGATCGGATTGGATTTTGGGACCAACTCCATGCGGGCTTTGGTGGTGGATGTCAGTAGCGGCCGCGAGTTGGCGGAGGCGGTCGTGAATTATCCGAGCGGGGAGAAGGGGATCGTGCTCGATGATTCAAACCCCGATCTGGCCAGGCAGCAGCCGCTGGATTATCTGAAGGTGATCGAGTCTGCCGTCCCGCAGGCGCTGGCTGCCGCGAAAAAAAGCGAGCCGACATTTGATGCGAATCAGGTGATCGGGTTGGGCGTGGACACGACCGGATCAACCCCGATGCCGATCGATGCCGAGGGAAAAGCGTTGACCACGCACGCCAAGTTTGCCAACACACCCGCGGCGATGGCGTGGCTTTGGAAGGATCACACTGGCCACGCCGAGGCCGCCGAATGGACAAAAGCCGCCGAGAAATTGAAGCCCGAATACCTCGCCAAATGTGGCGGGCGTTATTCGTCGGAGTGGTTCTGGTCAAAGATCCTCAAATGCGCCCGCGTGGCCCCCGAAGTGTTTGACGCCGCCTATACCTGGGTCGAAATCGCCGACTGGATCCCGGCTGTTCTATGTGGAACACAACACCCGTCCAAAATCGTCCGCGGCATCTGTGCCGCGGGTCACAAGGCGTTTTTCAACCCCGCATGGGGCGGATATCCATCAAGCGATTTTGTCGCGACGCTCGACAAGCGCCTGGAGCGCGTTCGCCGATCTTTACCCGATACCTGTGCGAACGTCGCAGATGCCGCCGGGACGCTTTGTGATGAATGGTCGAAGAAGCTCGGATTGCCTGCGGGCATTCCGGTGGCGGTCGGGGCGTTTGATGCGCATCTGGGTGCGGTTGGCGCGGGGATCGCCGACGGCACGCTGGTCAAGATCATGGGCACGAGCACGTGCGACATCATGACCAGCAAGATGGGGCAAAAACTTGCTGATATCCCAGGGCTTTGCGGGATCGTGCCCGAGTCGGTCGTCCCCGGTGCCTACGGGCTGGAGGCCGGTCAAAGTGCGGTCGGCGATCTGTTCGCATGGCTGGTCGATCGCATCAAACCCGCCAATCAGACCCACGAATCGCTCACCAAAGAATCCGAACAGATGAAGCCCGGCGAATCCGGCCTGCTCGCACTCGACTGGCATAACGGAAATCGTACGGTGCTGGTCGATCAGCGCCTGACCGGCACATTTGTCGGGATGAACCTGCACACCACCCCAGCAGAGATGTACCGGGCACTGATCGAAGCCACCGCGTTTGGATCGCGCGTGATCATGGAACGCTTCGAACAGTACGGCGTGAAAGTCAATCGCGTCGTCAATTGTGGGGGGATCTCGGCGCGTAACCCGATGGCGATGCAAATCTACGCCGACATCATGAACCGACCGATCGCGATCAGTCGATCATTACAAACCTGTGCCCTCGGCAGCGCGATCGCGGCGGCGGTGGTTGCCAAAGCTCACCCCGATTTCGATACCGCCGTTAAGAAAATGACTGGCGTACAGGACAAAATCTATCAGCCCATCCCGGAAAATGTCGCCACATACGAAAAGCTGTTCAAGCTGTACATGCAACTGCACGATGCCTTTGGCATCGCCGGGACAAAATCGGATATCTCAAACGTGATGAAAGACCTACTGACGATCCGCGACGCGGCGTTGGCGGAGTAGAAAAACTCATTCTGGAGACTGAAACGATGAGCTTTGACAACATGGAACTATGGTTTCTGACCGGCTCGCAGCACCTTTACGGACCGGCAGCGCTGAAGCAGGTGGCGATCAATTCCGATGCGGTGGTCAAGGGATTGAACGATTCCAAACGCATCCCACTGAAGATCGTTTTCAAACAGGTGCTGACCACGCCCGACGAGATTCGAAAGCTCTGCCTTGAGGCATCCGCCAGCGAACATTGCGTCGGTGTTGTGCTGTGGAACCACACTTTCTCGCCGGCCAAGATGTGGATCAACGGACTGAAGGCGTTGATCAAGCCGGTGCTGCATCTACATACGCAGTTTAACCGCGACCTGCCGTGGGCGACGATTGATATGGATTTCATGAATCTGAATCAGGCCGCGCATGGCGACCGCGAGGCCGGGCACATGCACACACGGCTGCGGATGAACCGCAAGGTCGTCGTCGGACATTGGTCCGACAAAACGATTCAGGACGACATCGCCACATGGTCCCGCGCCGCGGCGGCATGGGCGGACTGGCAGGGCGCGAAGTTCGCCCGCATCGGCGACAACATGCGGTACGTCTCGGTCACCGACGGTGACAAAGTCGCCGCCGAAACCAAGTTCGGCTTCGAGACCAACGGCTACGGCATCGGCGATGTCGTCAAGTTCGTCAACGCCGTCACCGATGCCCGGGTCGATCAACTCTGCAAAACCTATGATCAGCAGTACGCCGTCGCCAAAGAGCTGAAGAAGGGCGGCAAACGTCACGAATCCTTGCGCGACGGCGCACGGCTGGAACTGGGTCTGCGGGCGTTTCTCGAATCCGGCAACTTCAAGGGTTTCACCACCACATTTGAAGACCTGTACGGCTTCAAGCAACTGCCCGGACTCGCCTGTCAACGCCTGATGAATGACGGCTACGGATTTGGTGCCGAAGGCGACTGGAAAACCTGCGCCCTCCTCCGCGCCGCCAAGGTCATGGCGCAGGGGATGAAAGGCGGGACCAGCTTCATGGAGGATTACACCTACCACATGGACCCCAAGCGTCCGCTGGTGCTCGGATCGCACATGCTGGAGATCTGCGAATCGATCGCTTCGGGCAAGCCGTCGCTGCAAATCCATCCGCTGGGTATCGGCGGGAAGGAAGACCCGGTTCGACTCGTGTTTGATGCCGGTGCTGGCGATGCGATCAACGCGTCGCTGGTTGATCTGGGTAACCGTTTTCGCCTACTGGTCAACGAAGTGACCTGCATCACCCCCCCCAAGCCGCTGACCAAGTTGCACGGGGCCCGCGCGGTGTGGGAGACCAAACAAGACTTCAAAACCGCGCTGGCGAGTTGGATCTACGCCGGCGGGGCACATCACACGGTTTTCAGTTATCCGATCACGACCCAGCACATGCAGGATTTTGCGGATATCGCCGGGATCGAAATGGTGCGGATCGACGACAAGACGAATCTGGTCGATTTTCAGCAGACGCTTCGCAACAATGAAATCTATTACCACCTCGCCCCCGGCATCGGCCGGTGAGTGAGAGATCGGACACGCCAAAATGTCGTATGAACAACTCAAAGAGCAGGTCTACCGCGCCAATCTAGCGATCGTCGAAGCGGGCTTGGTGAAGCTGACATGGGGCAACGTCAGCGGTGCCGACCGCGCCCGCGGCGTGATGGCGATCAAGCCCAGCGGCGTTCCCTATGCGACGATGAAGCCATCCGACATCGTTGTCCTGGCGATCGAAGATAGTCGCGTCCTCGAAGGCACCGCCCGGCCATCATCCGACACGCCGACTCATTTGCATCTGTATCAGCAATTTGCTTCCATCGGCGGGGTCGTTCACACGCACAGTACGCACGGCACCGCGTTCGCGCAGGCACAAAAGCCGATCCCGTGCCTGGGCACGACCCACGCCGACAATTTCTACGGCCCCATCCCCGTCACCCGCCCGCTCACGACCGAAGAGATCACGACTGAATATGAACTGAATGCTGGCCGGGTGATCATCGAGACATTTAGAACGCACCATCTCGACCCCGCCTGCATCCCCGGCGTGCTCATCGCCAGCCACGCGCCGTTCGCCTGGGGAACCTCCACCGACAAGGCGGTCGAAAACGCGATCGTGCTGGAGTTCACCGCTCAGATGGCGATCGCGACATTTGCAATCAATCCGCAAACGCAAGTGATCCCCCAACCCCTGCTCGACAAACACCACCTCCGCAAACACGGCCCCCGCGCCACGTATGGCCAACCGGGGTAAGTGGCTATACTTCATTCGCTTCGCTCAGCGTTTTCGGCATGCTTGGCGTCTTCTTCGAGCTTCTTTTTCAGGTAGCGGCCGGTGTAGCTGTGGTCGAGGGTGATGAGTTTTTCGGGCGGGCAGGAGGCGACGATTCGGCCGCCGCCGGCGCCGCCTTCGGGGCCGAGGTCGATGATCCAGTCGGCACACTTAATCACGTCCAGATTGTGCTCAATGATGATCACACTGTTGCCCTTGTCGGCGAGGCGATTAAGCACATTCAGCAGATTGTTGATATCCGCAAAATGCAAGCCGGTCGTTGGCTCATCGAGCACATAAAGCGTGTGGCCGGTGGCGTTTTTGCCCAGTTCGGTCGCGAGTTTGACGCGCTGGGCTTCGCCGCCGGACAACTGCGTGCTGGGCTGGCCGAGCTTGACGTAGGAAAGCCCGACATCGTTGAGGGCACTGATCATCCGATGGATGTTCGGGAAGTTCTCGAAAAAGTGCATGGCTTCTTCGACCGTCATTGCCAGCACATCAGCGATGTTCTTTCCGCGAAACGTGACCTGTAGTGTCTCGGGATTGTAGCGTTTGCCATGACAGGCTTCGCACTGGACATGCACGTCGGGTAGGAAGTGCATCTCGATCAGTTTGGTGCCCTGACCTTGGCAGGCTTCGCAGCGGCCGCCTTTGACGTTGAAGCTGAATCGACCGGCCTGATAGCCGCGGACTTTGGCTTCCTTGGTCTTGGTGAAGACCTGGCGAATCTCGTCAAAAACGCCGGTATACGTCGCCGGGTTGGAGCGGGGGGTTCGGCCGATCGGGCTTTGGTCGATCTCGATGATTTTGTCCACACTTTTCCAGCCGCGCAGATCCTTGTGCGCCCCGACGCGCACCTTGCTGGCGTAGATTTTCCGCTTCATCGCGGGCAAAAGCGTTTGGTTGATCAGGGTCGATTTGCCCGATCCGCTGACGCCGGTCACGCACACCATCCCGCCGAGCGGGACGCGGACATCCACGTCCTTGAGATTATTTTCGCTGCAACCTTTCAACTCAACGCACAGCCGATTCGGATCGACCGGACGGCGGGTCTCGGGCTTGAAGATCTGATACTCGCCGGTGAGGTATTTGATCGTGACGCTCTTGGTCTGACTCATCACCTGTGGCATCGGTCCCTGTGCGACAACGTGTCCGCCGTGCAAGCCGGCACCGGGACCGATGTCGATCAGGTAGTCGGCGGCGCGGATACAGTCCTCATCGTGCTCGACCATGATCACAGTGTTGCCCAGATCGCGGAGCTTGAGCAGCGTGGTGATGAGCCGGTCGTTGTCGCGTTGGTGCAGACCGATGGTCGGTTCATCGAGCACATAGCAGACGCCGACGAGTTTGGAGCCGACCTGCGTCGCCAGCCGGATGCGTTGCGCCTCGCCGCCGGAGAGTGAGCCGGTTTTGCGATCGAGTGACAGATAGCCGAGGCCGACATCGTACATAAACCCCAGGCGCGACCCGATCTCGCGCACGATCGGCTCGGCGATGGTCGCGCCTTCGCTGTTGAGTGTCAGGTCACTGAAAAACTCCCGGCATTGCTCGACCGTCATGGTTGCGACGTCGTTGATGGAATAGCCGGGCAGTTCGAGCCCCGCATCTGCCTTTTTCTTCGTCTTTTTTGCCACAGAGACGACAGGCTGATTTTTCTTCGTATGAAGCCTGACTGCCAGCGCGCCGGGCTGGAGGCGTTTGCCGTTACAGACTTTGCAGGCTTGCTCAGACATGTAGCCATTGAGACGTTGTTTGACGAACTCGCTTTCGGTGTTCTCGAATCGACGCAGCAGATTGGGGATGACGCCCTCGAATTGGGTGCCGGTTCCAAGATCGCCTTTGGCTTCGGTGCCGTGGAGGAGCACATCGCGCACTTTCGGGTCCATCTTCGATACCGGTGCCGAATAATCGACGCCAAAGTCGCGGCAGAACTGCCTCAGCACGCGGCTGTAGAAGATGTTCATCCGCTTGCCGTTTTTTCGCCAGGCTTCGATCGCGCCGTTCTCCAGCGAGACCGATTCATCGGGCATCATCAGGTCGGCATCAAACTCCAGCGTCGTACCCAGCCCATGACAGGACGAACACGCCCCGTGCGGCGAGTTAAAGCTGAATAGTCGCGGCTCCAACTCAGGCAGGCTGATGTGGGGATGATCGGGACAGGCGAACTTTTCGCTGTAAACGTTGTCCACCCATTTCCCGGCCTCTTCGACGCAGACGATCACCAGCCCCTGTGCCAGCTTCAACGCCGTCTCGATCGAGTCGGCCAATCGGGAGCGAATCTCCGGCTTCAGGATAATCCGATCGACCACCACGTCGATATTGTGACGCTTGTTTTTGTCCAGCTTGGGTGCGGCGTCGGCGCGGGGCAGTTCCTTCAGATCCCCGTTGATCCGCACCCGCACAAACCCCTGTTTCACAACGGCAGAGAAAAGCTCCTTCTGCTCGCCTTTTTGCCCGCGCACCATCGGTGCCAGGATCATCACCTTGGTGCCGTCGGCGTGATTCATCACCGCATCGGTAATTTGCGACGGCGACTGGCTGGTGATCACCCGCCCGCATTCCCAGCAGTGCGGCGTGCCGGCGCGGGCGAAGAGGACGCGCATGTAGTCGTAGATCTCGGTCGTCGTTGCGACGGTGGATCGCGGGTTGCTTGAGGCGTGGCGTTGTTCGATGGCGATGGTGGGGGGCAGGCCTTCGATGTCGTCGATCTCGGGCTTTTGTAACTGGTCAAGAAACTGCCGGGCGTACGCCGACAGCGATTCCATGTATTTCCGCTGTCCTTCGGCAAAGATCGTGTCAAATGCGAGCGTGGATTTACCCGATCCTGACAGGCCCGTGACGACAACCAACTGGTCGCGCGGGATCTCCAGATCGATGTTCTTGAGATTGTGCTCGCGGGCCCCGCGAATGCGGATGGTGTTGATACTCATAAGTCTTTCAAGCGTTCGTAAACCCGGATCTTAGGCCAGCGACGGCGGGGAGAAGTGTAAGGATTTTGTTCGGATTGGCAAGTGTGATCTTGTCGCGTCAATTTCGTGCGGGCGCGAATCGTCGGACGCACGATTGAAATTGCGCGGGATTTCTGACATATTAACCGACTCGCCATCGCGATCTTTGCCTGGCGAACGACAATCCGGGAGTGTACCGAAGTGGCCAAACGGGGCAGACTGTAAATCTGCTGGCTTATGCCTTCATAGGTTCGAATCCTATCGCTCCCATTCGCTAGAAAACCCACAACTCTCGGCCTGGCCGAGAGTTGTGTGCGTTTTGCAGAACAGGTGTATTCTCGTCTATCTCTTTCCGGGAGAGTTGTTACCCGCACCGGCTTTCAACGGGATGGCGGGTGAGGTTTCTCTGACGTGGAAATCCCCTGCGGCCGGGTTGATGAAGAGCGGGTCGGCGATGAGGGAGGTGTCGGCAATGCTCGATGCCATCGTGCAATCGGCTGGCGTGATGCACGCTTTGCTCTTGGCTTTCCACGAAGCCCCAAAGAGATAATTTGGCCGGCCACCCAGCGGCCAGAGCAGGTTGTTTTCAAACTTGATATTCAGCGTCGCCGGATCCACCGCGCCTTTGCCGGGCCGTCTGTCGAAAAAGGGCATGTCGAACCACAGCGCGACGTTATATGCACCGGAGTTGGCGATGATGTTCTGGCGGATGACGTGGTTGCGATTGAAAATGCGGACCTCGTCGCGTTGGCCAATGCGCGGGGTGTTGCGGTCCTGTTCGCGGAATGCGATGCCATCGCGATTGCCGGCCAGCGTGTTGTGTTCGATGATGCAGTCTTCTGATGATGAGAGCGTGATGCCGCCCATACCCCAGGCTCTGCCGGGGTCCTGGCCGAGGTTGGCGTTGTTGACGATCAGGTTGTGGTGGGCATGCAGGCCATAGGATATCTCGTAAAATATACCGCCTTCGTCGTTGTCGGCGATATAGCAGTTGGCGACTTCGGCTCTCTCGTTGCCGATGTCATACCAGACGCCCGGGCCTCGGTTGTCGACGACGCGGCAGTGATCGAAGACAAACCCGCGCGACATCGTGACCTTCAGCCCGCCAGCCTCCCAGCCGGTGGAGTAGCCCTTGGTGTTGTTGCGATAGATGCCGCACTCCTCCATGCGCGTATCGTGGCACTGGCTGGTCCCGAAACCCAGTTGGCCATTGTCTTGGAATACGCAGCGGCGAAAGAGGTGCCCCCGGCCACCCAACGAGGCTCCGGATGCGTTGGCTTTCTCGAAGACGCAGTCTTCGACCAACCAGTTCTGGGGTGCCGCCCCTTTATCGTCACGGGATAGGGTCAGTCCGCCGCGCTGGGCGAAGTTGGCGGCGTAGCGGAAGGTGATTCCTCGCAGTTGGACGTACGACGCGGACGGTTCGCCGACAATCCACGTTCCGCGAACGCTGGCCTCAACTTCGGTCTTGGCCGGGTCGTTGCCAGCACGCAGCCAGACATAGAGCTTCTTGGTTTCGACATCTGCCATGAACGTACCCGGGGCCAATTGCGCGCGGCGAAGGACTTGCCGCAGAAGCCGACCGTGTTCGATCACCTGTTCTGCCCGTCCGATCAGCGCGTGCTCGGCATCGTCCGGATGGGTCATCACCGGCCTGCCATTGCGGTGGTCGATTTGGAACAGGTGCGGCCATTCGCGTTCGTAAACTGGATCATCACCGGCCACGCGGCTCCACCCCACTGCAAGCGGATCAGCACCCGTGATGACAACGCGAGCACCCGGCTCTGCCGCCAGCGTGATCGGCGCTGGTGGCGTGCCGCCCTTTTGCAGCATCACCGACTCCCTATACGTCCCGGCAGCGAGCAGGGCCGTGTCGCCAGGCTTGAGTGCATCGGCCGCGCGCTGAATGGTCCTCCAGGGGGTCTGCGCAGTGCCGGTGCCAGCATCATCGCCACTCGGCGAGACGTGGTAGACCTCCGCGATCGCGGCCGGGCATAGCGCACTGAGGATCAAGAGATAAGAAAGCTGACAGCGCACGTCTGATCCTTCCTCTTGAGCCTACTCATTCTGCGTTCTCAGAACAACCTTGGTGTCTGCGCGAGCGACGTCGAGCCAACGCAATGGATCTAGAACGGCGGCAGGGTCGGGGATTGGTGAGGGGTGATCGCCTGGCCTTCAATTTCGACAAGCCAACCGGGACGACACACCTTGGCGGTTACAAATACCATCGGCGCGTCGCCGAGACGCTCAATCATCCGGCGGCGGATCAGGGGGGCGTCACTCGGGTCACGCAGGTAGACCAGATAATACGCCATGTCAGAAATTCGTGCATCGACGCTGCGAAGAAGGGCGTCGATGTTCTCAAGCGTACGCTCGAGTTGCTTTTCAACGTTGCCCTCGTGAACGATGTGGCCGAGTTTGTCGATGCTGGCGGTGCCGGAGATCAGCACGTGTTGGCGATCGCGATACGCGACGGCGGTACCGCGTTCAAAGGTGACGCCGTACACATGGGTGGGGCTAAGGTGTTCGGGGGCGTGGCAGAAGCGGACCTGTTCGCCGCTAACGCCCTGAATCGCGTAGGCGTCCATGACGACGCGCGCCGCCGTGCCCGGATCGGATTCGATACCCGAGCTGGAGATGAAATGGGTCTGCGGCGTAAGCCCGTTGGCGGCAAACATTGCCTTGCGGGCCGCGACCATGCCGGCGTAGTTGACGTCGATGTCGCGTACGAACAGCCAAGTCCGCATCACGTTGTCAGCCAGATTCATACCCTGTGAACTGAGCCAGGCGTTGTACTGATCGAAAAGCAGTTGTGTCTGCACATTCGAGGTATCGCTGGTTGTGTCGGCAAGATTGGTCGTGAAATGATGGGACAGGCCGCCGCGGGTGATGGAGGTGGTCGTGTCTGAATCGGTGCGTTGGAGGCCGGCCGGGTCGATCATGTGATACGCCCACAGCGCGACTTTGGCCGGAGGCGTAGGTGCCTGACCAACGATCGATAGCACGCCGGGCTGCGACGGACGGGCACGCAAAGCCGGGAGCTGGTTCGCCAGGTCGCTGCAAAATAGGCGTCGCATGACCAGCGTATTGGCGCTAGCGCACGCCGCGTGGGCGCGTTCGATCCAGTCCAACTGTTGGTCAAAGGCAGCGTATTGCGTCGGTGTGAGGATCAGGTGCTCTTCGGCCACACCATCGGCACCGACGAATCGGGCAAGGCGGGCGTTGACGGGCAGGTTGCCGAGATCAGGCGTTAGGAAATCCATATCATTTTTTCTGCGGGGCGCGCCCGCCGGTGCTGGTCAGCAGCAGTTGCTGGCGGGGCACCAGGTGATGCCAGAGAAACGCCTGTTCGACCTCATCCACGGGTACTGCTTCGCTGCGGATGGTCTTGGACCCGATTCGCGCCGATCCTTCAATCGTCGCACTCTTGATGCCCGCGAATCCCTGATCGGTCTTGAGCGTGAACGTCGCACTGTCGGCACCGGCAGGGATTGCTTCATCGCCGAGACTGAGCCCGGCAGGGCCGTCCTTGATCGACAGCTTGATGGGTGCGTCAAAGTCGTCATGCCGGATGACGTGGACGGTGAGTTTCGCGGGTTTGCGCGGTTCAAGGTGAATCGCCGACGGGGCGAGTTTGAGTTCGAAGTCCGGATTCGGCTCGGCGATGCGGAGGCCGTAGGCGTATGCAGGCCCGCCGTGCGCAAGGGCGTCGGTGAGTTTGATCGTGTACCGTCCGTCGGCGGGTAGTGTGACGATGAGGCGGGAGTCGGCATGGTGCGTCTGAAGTCCGTTCTCAGGATGCAATATTCCTCGGCGGATCATCTGATCATCATTCCACGCGATCACTTTTCCCGATGCGTCGAGCACACGCACCAGTGAATCCAGCGGCGAACCCAGGCGACGCGCGGTCACCTCCACGACCACCTTCTGCCCACGCTTGCCGATGAAGCGATAGAAGTCCTGATCGGTTGGCGAATCGATTACGCCGTTGATGCACATGCCGATCGCAGCGACCTGCGCGCGATCGATCGAATCGTTGGCCGCAGCTTCGTCGATGGTGTGGATTTCGTTGACGGCATATTCGACTTCGTTGGACACATTCCGCCCGCGCACGAGCCGGGCTTTACCGGCCGAATCTGATAGGACCGGAAGGAGCGTCGTCCAAAGATTCCACCCTTGAAGGCCGATCGTCGTCTTGCTGTTCGGCGCCACGCTCAGCGGTCGGGCGGCGGTGATAAAGGGGAGTTCGCCGACCTCGACGCGGTAGACGAAATCGTCCCGACCGCGATAGAGACTGTCGCGCACTTCCAGCGTGTAAGTACCCGTCTCCGGAACGGCGAACATCAGCACCGGATCGGGATCGAACTGGTGATTCGACCCCGAGGCGATTTCGCGCCCGTTGGCGTCCATCACGGAGACTTCTGCCTCAAACCACCCCGGCACCGCGTCGGCCATAAACGGGACAAGGCGACGTGCGGAGGTGCGGATGACGAGTTTCTGGTCCTTGCGTGCATCGAACCGAAATCGATCGACATCGCCGGGCTGTACCTGGCCATTGATTGTGACCGGCAAGGCGAGAGGGGCCGGGTCGGGGAGCGGGCTGCGTGCGTCGGGGTCGTTGCTTTCCAGCTCGCCGATCTCGGGGAGCGTGCCGACCTGGAACACGATCGAGTTGGTCAGGCCGGTGCGGGTGATGAGGCGCAACTCGCGATCGCCGGGCTCGGCATTCTTGTCGATGGTGATTCGCAGTCGCACCGTCTCGGCGATCTGCTGGTTTGGCTGTCGCTTGCGAGCGCCGCCCATGGTGTGGCGGATGTGTATCAACTCTGCGAGGCTCTTGTTTTCAAGGTCATCCCAGAGCCAGTAATGCGGCACCTGCTGATCCTTGGTGAGCTGCGTTGTGGGTCTTGTCGATGGCGGCGGACGACGCCACTCGATCGGCGGCGGACCGAGTACGCCGTCGGACTGAAGCTTTGCCCATTGCTTCGCGCCGGCTTCGCGCATCATGCGGTTGAGTTCCTGACGTTGTTCGCCATTCAGATTGCGGACTGGCGGGTAAAAATCCTCCACCGTTGCCCGTACGCCGCTGCCGCTGATATAGACCTCTTTTGCAGCTCGAAGCGATTGGCCGCCAACGAGAACGTCGATCGTTTTGCCGCGTTCACCACCGGCGGGATAGGCGTAGCCGATCGTTGCGGGACGAGGCTGGGCGAGTGCGACGCTGGACAGCAGCATGGCGAGTATGACAGATGCGACGATGGGTGCTTTCACGCCATGATCTCCTTGAGCAGCCCGCCCTCGACTTCGTCTTTTTCAGGCGGGGGGAGCAAGGCGAGTGCTTCGCCGTTGACATTGGGGATATTGCCCGCAGGATCGATACCGAGGCGTTGGTACATGCTGCCGATGAGGTCGCGGGGGTAGACGGGGCGCGATTTGACGGTTTCACCCTTGCTGTCGGTCTCGCCGACGACGTGTCCTCCTTTGAACCCGCCGCCCGCCAGCACAACGGAGAAGACCTTGCCGAAGTTGTTGCGGCCGCCGTTCCACGGGGCTTCGGTTTGTACTTTGGGCGATCGTCCGAACTCGCCTCCCCACCAGACGATCGTGCTGTCGAGCAATCCGCGATCCGATAAGTCCTGCAAAAGTGCCGCAAAGCCCTGATCCATCTCCGGTAGCTTGCGGCCGATGGTTTGGAAGTGCTGCTTGTGCGTATCCCAACCGTTGTAGTTGATGGTGATATACGGCACGCCCGATTCGACTAGCCGCCGGGCCATCAGGCAGGATTGGCCGAACGTGGTTCTGCCGTACAGGTCGCGCATCTCGGGCTTTTCGAGCGAGAGATCGAAGAGCGTGCGCGCTTCGCCGAACATGAGCTTGTATGCCTCATCCTGCGCCGCATCCGCGCGGGCGAATTCTTCGTGGCCGGGCAGGGCTTTACCCAGGGTGTCCAGATCGGTCAGGAGTTGGCGTCGGGCCAGTTGACGCTGGTCGGTAATGCCTTCGGCAACGATGCCTTCGACGACGAATCGCGCGGCGTTGGGATCGCCGCCGGTGCAGAACGGCTTGTAGTTCATCCCCAGGCACCCGGCCTCGGAGAATCGACCCTGAGGTGTCGTCAAAACGACGTAAGGCGGGGCGACGCCTTTGTAACCGGCGTCATAGCCGCGGAAGTGGTTGACGATCGCGCCGATCGACGGGTGAACGATCCGATCCGGTCGATGGCCGGTCTGCATGAGGTAAGAGGCGGTCTCGTGACCGTTGTTGCCGTGCGTCATACTGCGGATGATCGAGAACTTGTCCGCCTGCTGTGACAGCTTCGGCAATAACTGCGAAACACGCATCCCTTTGACATTGGTTTCAATCGGCTTGTCGAGCGGCCCGCAATATGCAGCCCCGGCTTCGGGTTTGGGATCAAATGTGTCCAGATGCGCCGGTCCGCCCCACATCCAGATCTGGATGATCGACTTCGCCTTCCCCGCCACTGCGACGGGTTTGAGTGGCGGGGCGGCCCAGGTGACGGTCGACCCGAAGGCGAGCGTCGCCGTGTACCAGAGTCCGGCTTTGAGCATGTCGCGGCGTGTAAAGTCGTATTGCATGGTCGTTTCCGTCAGTGCCTGTAAAGAAACTCTCGGCTGTTGATCAACGCCCACGCCAGGTCGGTGGCGGCGGCGCTTCGTCCTTCTTTGGTCTGCTTGATATAGGTCCGGCCAACTTCGATCTCATGCGGTGTCGGTCGGCGCGTGAGCACACCCAGGTAGATGTTCTCGACCAGTGCATCGTCGGTCTTCGATTTGCTCACCCAGTCGCGTACCGCACGACTGCGCATGATCTGCTTCTGGATCGCCGATGAGTTGAGCAGGTACATCCGCTGGCGCGCGTTGGTCTGGTTGCTGCGCTCCGATTCGAGGCCCGTATCACGCGGCGAACGCCCGAACAACTCCAGAAACGTACTCGTCGTGCTCGCGTCTGCCAGTTGGGTGGCGTGGTAATAGCTCGGCACGTGCGTGAACGGTTCGGGGATCGGGCTTTCGTAACCTTCAGCACCGCCGAAGAGCATGACCATCGCGTCGGAGAGGATTTCGGCGTCCAGACGACGTGGTGTGTAGCAGCCGAAGTGTTGCTCGGCCAGTTGCTGCTGGCTGGGTGATACCGCGATCGAGGATTGCTGATAGGCCCGCGAATTAAGGATCAGGCGAAAGAGGTGCTTAAGATCGTACTTGGATCGGGCGAACTCGCTCTGAAGATGCGCCATCAGTTCTGGATTGATGGGCGGGTTGTCGGAACGAATGTCGTCCGGCTCGTGAATGATCCCGCGGCCAACGAGCCAGTACCAGGCGCGATTGACGATGGGTTGGGTGAAGTGTGGGTTGTCAGGCCGGATCAGCCAGTCGGCGAACGCGACGCGCGGATCATCTCCGCTGGCGACCCGGAGTATCGTGCCGTCGGGCAGTATCGCTGACAGCGGCTCGTTTATCGCGGGGTTGTTGTAGACGATCTCTTCCTTCCACTCGGCTGTGGGCTTGTAGGCGACGCGCGAGAAAATCTGCTCCATCCCCGCGCGACGATCGGCCGGCCAGGTCTCGAGGCGACTGCCCATGAAAGTCAGTGCGACGACCGCCGCGATGTTTTCCGGCTTGCGTCCTTGCAGGGCGCGGTAGAAATTGACCGGCGGGTCGCGGAAATTGCTGCCGCTGGTGGTCAACATCTCTCGCACGAATTGGTCGTAGGGCTTATTTGATACCAGCGACTCGTGTATCCAGCCGTGGTACGCCTGCACGGCGTTCGGCCAGAGATTGATCGGAAACTCCGCCTTGACGCGCAGCAGGTCTGCCCATTTCATCGACCACCGGTCGGCGAAGCGGGGCTCGTCCAGCAATTTGTCGATGAGTCGGGTGCGTTTGTCAGGCGATTTGTCTTTGAGGAACGCCGTCAGCGCTTCGGTCGAAGGTGGCAAGCCGATCACGTCAAGATATACCCGACGAAAAAACACTTCGTCCGACGCTGCCGGTGCCATCGACAGCCCAACCTCTTTTAGGTCCGCCGCCACAAGTCGGTCGATGGGCGTTTCAGGTACTGCCGAAGATTTGCTCTCAAACGCATCGCGCGCCCCCGCGATCGCCAGCGACGCCGCCGCGCACACCCACGCCAGCGCGAACCGCCTGCAATCACCAATTGTCATCCCAAACTCCTGTCGTCTATCTGTCATACCTTACATCGGACGCTTTGGTCCGTTGATTTATTCCCCCGGTGCGACCGAATGTCGCACCTGGCGGGAGGCGTGACGCGATTTACCCGACAAGAGGCTTTTCATCGCCTCGCGGACTCCTTGAACGGGGCGAGTCCTCGCTGCGTTTCTCTCGTTTTAGCATGCCCTCGGCGAGGTTACGGAGCGTCAGCCCCGGCGAACCGTGAAACTGCGCCGGCGACACGCCCTCCCGGTGTCGGCCCCGTTGGTCGACCTGTTGACGGATCGTCGCGCAGACCCGACGCTTGAGCGTCCGTCCTTGAAATCTGCGGTGTTGCGTGAGGTATGACAACGGACTTAGGCATGGAATTAACCCCTTTGACCGCCACGATCTCTCAGATCACGACATGGACCGACGAGGATCTCTGCATTGTCTGTGTCACCGATAGCGACGGTGCAGTCGGCTGGGGACAGTGCGCGCCCTTCGCCGCTCCGGTCACCTGCGATGTCCTGCATCGGCTGATCGCGCCTCGGGCGTTGGGTAGACCGACAGAACCGATCGCGACGCTGGTCGATGATCTATTCAACACGCTTTATAAGTTCAGTGGATCATTCCTGTGCCGGGCGATCGGTGGACTCGACACCGCCTTGTGGGATCTGGCCGCGCGTCGTCGCGGCATCCCGGTCTGTGAATTGGCCGGCGGACAACCTCGCGCGCTGGCGGTATATGGGTCGAGCATGCGACGGGATATTTCGCCCGAGGCGGAGGCCGATCGGATGTGCGCCGTCCGTGAGTCCAGCGGCATCAACGCGTTCAAGTGCAAGATCGGCGCCCGGCTGGGTCGGCTCGGCAAGAACGAGGATGAAGCCGCCGGTCGGACGGAAGCGATCATTCCACTGCTGCGCCGTCGGCTTGGCGGCGGTACGACGCTCATCGCCGATGCCAACGGCTCGTACACGCCAGAACAAGCACTGATCCATGCCAAATGGCTGGTCGAACATGGCTTCGCGGCCTTTGAAGAGCCTTGCCCCTCGACCGAGATCGAGTGGACTGCCCAAGTCCGCGCCGCAGGCGGTATCGCCATCGCTGGCGGCGAGCAAGACTATCTCCTACCAAGTTGGCGACGATTGATCAGCCTCCCGGCGATTGACATCTGCCAACCGGATATCGGTTACGTCGGCGGCTTCACGCGAGCCCTCGCTGTCGCGAAAATGGCGGACGCCGCTGGCCTGGCCTGCACGTCGCATGTGTCAAACCACTCGGCACTGCTAGTCTTTGCAATGCACCTGTTGTCCGCGATCGCCCGTCCGTGGAGCCACCTCGAATACAGCCTGGAGCGCGACAAACGCTTTGAAGGTCTTGTCTGTGATCCCCCAGTCCTGCGCGATGGCCGACTGCCCGCACCTCAGGGACCTGGCTGGGGATTCACCTTTGATCCGTCGCGACTGGCACGAATGACACGTCGCACCACGCCGACATAGGCACTTTGACGGCCGTGCGAGCGTACGGCGCTACCCGATGCCATCGTTTCCGATATTCGTCGCGCACGCACGTTGGATCGTTTCTTCCAGCCGGGCGAAGTTCACCGGCTTGGTCAAATGGTGCCCAAAGCCGGCGTCGATGCATCGCGCGACATCTTCTTCCATCCCATATCCGGTCATGGCCACCGCTGGGATACTTGGCCCGTACTGCGCCCGCACATGCGTAATCAGATCGATCCCCGTGCCATCGGGCAGCCCAATGTCGCTGAGGAGCACATCGCAGTCCGATTCGCGCAATGCCTCGATCGCCTCGGCGACCGACCTGGCTCGCCGGACATCATGCCCGTTGATTTGCAGCAGGCGCTCCATCACCCGTGCGGTGTCGTCATGGTCTTCCACCAGCAAGACGCGGATGCGCTTTTCAGGTTCCGTCAATCGTTCACGCGACGATGCCGTGTCCGTCGGCGGGATCTTGCTGGTCGGCTCGACGCACGCCAGAGTGATAATGAACGTCGACCCGTGCCCAATACCGTCGCTTTTTGCCTCGATCGTTCCCCCGTGCGCTTCCAGGAGCTTTTTCGTGATCGCCAGCCCCAACCCCAGCCCGCCGTAGCGCCGCACGCTATCGACATGGCCTTGGGCGAACGGCGTGAACAGGCGCGCCAGGAACTCGACGGGCATGCCCACGCCCGTATCGGTGATTGTGATCTGTAGATGCCCGTGACCTTCGTTCCGGGTCGTCACCTCGATCCGGCCGCCTTCGGGCGTGAACTTCACGGCGTTCTTCAGTAGATTCCAGAACACCTGCTGTAAACGCCCCGGATCACCCCGGATGTGACATTTCGTCGCGTCCAGGCAAAGAGAAATATCCAGTTTCTTGGCACGGATTTCGCTGCGGTACATTCCCACGACCGACTCGATCAACTTATTCAGGTCCAGCACCTCCAGGTTGATCTCCATTTTCCCTTTGACGATTCGCGTCAAGTCCAGCAGGTCATCGATCAGTCGGGCCTCCAAGTCCAGGTTACGGCGGACCATGGCCAGGTCTTCGCGCAGCGAGTCGGGAAACGATGCCATCGTCCCCCAGGCACCGAGCGTTGCCATCACCGGTGTCAGTGGCGTACGCAATTCGTGGCTGAGCGTGGCCAGAAAGTTGTCCTTGGCCATGTTGGCGGCCTCCACCGATTCCTTCGCCGCCCGCAGCGCCAACTCCGCACGCTTGTTTTCCGTGATGTCGGTCACCATCACATAGAAACCCATGACCACTCCATCCGGCCTGGCATCCGGTACGTACTCGGCGTGGATGAACCGCGTACCGCCATCCTTGTACGGAATCTCTGCCTCGAACGCCTCGCGCTGGCCGCGCAGGGCCGCGTCGACGTGCGGCTTGAGTCGCGCGAACGCCGCCTCTCCCACGACGTCGCTCATTTCCCGGCCTACGATGTCTTCCCGCCGATGACCGAACCACTCTTGGTAACCCTTGTTAACGAATCGGTATCGCCCGTTGGAATCAACGTACGAAATCAGGGCGGGGGCGGCGTCGGTCACCAGTTGAAGCCGCTCGGATATTCGGGCGACCTCTCGCTGTTGGCGCTTGCGATCGCTGATGTCGCGGGCGATCTTGGACGCACCAACAACCGCCCCAGTTTCACTGATGATGGGAGAGACAGTCAGAGAAACCTCCACCAGCGTCCCGTCCTTGCGACGACGAACGGTTTCATAGGGCTGCACCGTTTCCCCGCCGAGAATGCGAGCCAGGTTCGCCGGGTCTTCATCCGCACGCTCGGGCGTCATGAGAATCGTCACAGGCTTGCCGATCGCCTCCGGAGCGGTGTAACCGTACAGCTTTTCGGCCCCACGATTCCAACTGGTAATGATGCCGTTCACGTCGCGGCTCACGATGGCATCGTCGGAAGACTCAACAATCGCTGCCAGTTCGGCGCGCTTTTGCTCGGATCGCTTGCGTTCAGTGATATCTCGGGAATAAATCGCCAGCCCACCGTCGGCGGTCGGATAAACGCTATCGTGGAACCATTTCTGCCACGGCGGATAGAACACTTCATACACGGTGGGCTCGCGAGCAGTCATTGCCCGGCGGAGTTTTGTACGGGTTTCATCATCTGCCGTATCGGAGAACAGCTCCCAAAGCGCTTTGCCGAGTATCTGCGCCCGTGGCTTGCCCATTCGTTGCACCATTTCTTCGTTGACGAACGTCAAGCACCAGTCCTTGTCCATTGAGAGGAACGCGTCGGTGATACTGCCGAGAATGGCATCGGTGCGCTCGGCACTGGCCCGCTGTGCACGTTCGTACCTCTTTATCAACCGGATCACCGAAAAAAGCAGCCCGCAGAGCAGGATGATCTCGATGATGACCGCCAGCGTCGTGCCAAAGGCGGAGTCGAACAACCCGACATGGACCGCGCGGACACGCATGAAGCCGAGCAGGATGGGGAGCAGAATCAGGATCGGGAGCATCCGCCGCGCCAGAAGCCCGGCACCATCCTGGGCAAGTAGCGATCGCATCGGCTGACGGTCTGGCGCGCAGGTGATCAAACCCACCGCCGACGCGACGACAAACGTCGCGGTCTGAAATGCGATCACCGATACCCGGGGCAACGCGTAGAGGATGCTGGCGCTGTAGAGGTGGCCGATGGTCGAGATCAGGCCGATGGTGAGCGTGAGCAGCCCCAGCACTGAGATAATCCGACCAAACACCGCAGAAGCGGGTACCGCCGCCAGCACCAGCGCGGTCCCGATCAATGCCCACGAAATGGTGGCCGGCGGGCCGATACGACCCGGATACGCCGCACCCACATTTCCCCAACCGCGATCGAACAGCAAGAAAATGCTAATACCCAAATGGGTCCCGGTGACCCACTCCAGGGCTGTCGCGATGCCGATGATCGCGACCAAGGCCCCGCAAACCAATGCCACACGCCGACGATGGAAAGCGAGCATGAGCAGCGAGAGCCCACTGAACGCCGCGCAGATGGCGGCGTTGGGGAGAATCGATATGCCGGTGTTATCCCAATCGGTGAGTCGGCGGATATCCAACCCCCACCCCAGAAACGACGTAACCCCACCGACCAGCGCGTAGACCCCCACACCCAGTTGCAGCCAGCGAAGCCAGCGCGGAGAAGGGAGTGACACCTTTCCGTCCATACAAAGCCCTCAGAACAAGCAACCGCTAAAAAGTCCGTCGGCGGCGGCCCGATCGATCCAACCGGACGTGAACGTGCGGTTGTCTTTAAGCGGACCTGCAAAACAGAGAACTCTTCTAACGGCAGGACCCATTGCAGCCAGGAAAGGTATCTCTGATAAACAGGATTTTCTTCTGCCTCAAACGCTGCGTCAAGCTCAAGTTCTGCGGATGCTGCGATATGCCTTATGTAACGCCGCCGAATGAAGGAATACGACCTGCTGACAGTGCCGCGAGAGGTGCGAAAACAGCAGGAAAAACAGAGTCAAAATGCGTAAGCGAATGGTATTCGGGACGGGTCCATACGTGATTCCATTGTCAAACTTCACGCAACACCGCCGATCCCAGTGGCGGAAGTTCAAGCGTCAGGTCTGCGCGACGATCCGTCAACAGGTCCATCATCGGTGCCGACAACGGGACTTGCATCGGTTCGGTGGTCAGGTTGTTCAGGAAGTATATCGTGCCGCGATCGGTGGTTCGTGTCGCGACTTCAACGCCGACGGGGGTGGGAAGAAGTGGCTCGATCTTTGCCAGTTCCTGAACGGCTTGAAAAAGCCGATCGTGGAATCGCGGATTATGGCATGTCATCGCGACGTAGACGACCATCCCGGCACCCGTGCGGTTTACACAGACCGCGGGCATTGCTTCCATGAGTCCGCCGTGGAACTGTGCGATCGGCCGCGCACCGCGCAGTTCCACTGCCTCCATGATGGTCGCGGGTTCAAAGCTTTCGTTTTCCGATTCGAATCGCGCGACGTATCCGCTTCCCAACCCCTGATCGAGCTTTCCCCCCAGCAGGTTGCCCGCCATCGCGGCTTTGGATGCGGAGTTGCTGACGACCAGACCCGCCAGCTCTGCCAGCGGCCCCGGCGCTAACTGGGGACGCAGCGCGTTGTCACGATCGCGCGTGGCTGTTTCTGGACCGATCACCAAAGTCCCGCCCGAGGCGACAAACGCGGTTAGCTGTTGGGCTGTTTCGTCACTGATGATCTGCAGCCCCGGCGCGGCGATGAGTCGGTATCGAGATAGGTCCGCGCCAGGCGGGACCACATCGACATTACGTCCCAACGTTCGAAGCCCGGCATAGACGCGGGCAATCTCTGCATCGTACCCGGCTGGGCCGCACCAAAAGCCCTGCTCCCACGCATTCTCGTAGCAATAGATCATCGCGACGTCGGAATCGGTACGAGAACCGACCAACTGCGAAGCAACCTTCTGGAAGTCGTGTGCCGTTCGTGCGATCTCTTGAGCACCCGGTCCGAACGAGCCATCGACCTGCAGGCATGATTTGAACCCCTGCTCCGCCCCGCGCAACGGCGGACGCCACTCAAAGTAGATCGTCCCCGCCGCCCCGTGCGCCAGTTCGTGAAACAACTGCAGGCGCATTCCGGATACCGGCGCGTGCGCCGGCACGAGGGCGGCCTGTTCGGCGAGGATGAACTGCCCATTTGCGCTGGCACATCGGCACATATCGTGGTTGAGCGCCGCGACGTATTGCTCACGATGGTCGTGCGTTCCGGGGGCACGGTTGTAGTTGTCCCACGCCGAGAAATCGAGGAAATCAGCAGACTGATAGGTGTCCACGGACCAGGTCATGTTCGGCCAGTTCGTGAAGATTGGCCGCTGGCCGACGTGGCGACGGAGAATGGCGGCCTGCCTTCTGAGATAGTGCATGAAGCTATCGGAGAAGAATCGCCGGTAGTCGAGTCGCTGCCCGGGATTGGTTGCGCCATCGGGGCGATGGATGGCAAACTCGATCTCATCGAAGGATTGGTACCCGTGGCTCCAGAATGCCGTACCCCACACTTCGTTGAGTCGATCGATGGTGAGGTATTTGCGCTTCAGCCAATCGCGAAAGGCCCGGAGCGTGATCGGGTCGTACATCGCAAACGGATAGCCGGGCTCATTATCCACTTGCCAGGCGAGTACGGATGGATGCTGCCCGAACCGCTGGGCGACGGCCTCGACGATTCGGTCGACCGCCTCGATCAGTCCGGGGTGATGCAGGCAGTGACCTTTGCGTGCCCCGTAATCAAAACGTCCGGAGATGTCGCCGGACAGGACATCGGGATGGGCTTTGCGAAGCCACGGCGGGATCGAGGCGGTCGGTGTTCCGAGGATGGTCCGGATGCCGTGGTCGGCGGCGAGGTTGATCGCGTCTTCCAGCCAACCGAGTTCGAACCGCCCGGAAGACGGTTCCAGCGACGACCACGCAAACTCACCCATCCGAACGACGTTGAACCCCAATCGTCGCATCTTCTCAAAGTCAACCGCCCATTCATGCCTTGGCCATTGCTCGGGGTAGTAGCTTGATCCCAGCAAGTAGAGACTGTCGATCATCGGCTCGGCTCCGAATGCGGTAGATGCCATGTCGTCGGCAATCAATTGTTCCGACGGACGTGGACGTTGCGTTGCTTTTCACTTCCTCGACTGTCGCACCGTCCGGCGCTGGGTGCTCGAAGTCTCGGTACGCAAAGATGACTTCAGTTCCGTCATCGCTCGTCCATGCGATGCCCTGGTCGTCGGGCAGCACGCGGCGATGCTGTAGGTCGGCTTCGACCGCCAGAAACGCTTCGTTCATTTGTTTGATTGACGTCGGGTCGCACCATGGGCTCAG
>JBGSMH010000268.1:0-3950 GCA_041740275.1 Phycisphaerae bacterium | reverse complement strand
TTTTGATGATCCGAGCACCTATCACACCTATTTTGGGGATTACCGCGGCTCGCCGGGGACGATCATCACGTTTTTCCCGTGGCCCGGGGTTCGTCGCGGTCGCGCTGGGGCGGGCAATGTCGTTGCCACCGCGTACAACGTGCCTGTCGGCTCAATTGGGTATTGGACCACGCGATTGGTGGAAAAATCCGTGCCGATCATCGCGGACCAAACGCGGTTCGGCGGCCGGGTGCTTTCGTTTGAAGACCCCGACGGCATGGTGATCGAGTTGATCGAAAACCCCAGCGATGTCGCACCCCACGCCAGTACCGATATCCCATCCGATCGCGCGCTCCGCGGGTTTCACTCGGTCACGCTTCTGGAGCGATCGCTGGATGCCACCGCCGAGGTATTGACGCAGAAACTGGGATACGTCGCGGCGGGTGCCGAGGGTAATCGGCATCGATTTATCGCATCAGGTGAGGCACACGGGCGGGTTGTCGACCTATTGATCGATGCGAACGCCGCCCGTGGCACGCCGGGCGCCGGGACGGTGCATCATGTCGCCTATCGCGCAAAGGATGACGCCGAGCAGCAGGCGGTTCATCTGGACTTACAGCATAGCGGGCTGAATGTTTCGCCGATCATGGACCGCAACTACTTCCACTCCATCTATTTCCGCGAGCCGGGCGGCGTATTGTTCGAGATCGCCACCGACGCGCCCGGCTTTGATGTCGATGAGCCGCTGGAATCACTTGGGCAAACGTTGCGGCTGCCGGAAATGTACGAGAAAGACCGTGCCGCAATCGAGCAATCGCTCCCGCCGCTGGTGACGGCGTAGCCATATTGGTCTGGCTACATCCACAGCACGGTCGTCACGATGCGGGGGTAGTACTTGCTTCCCTTGGCCACGCCGCTGACAAACTGGTCGCTGCACGCCCAATAAGCACTTTCGCCTGCGGTCATCCATTTGACGTGCGCTGCATCGGAATCGGCGAGCGTCTGTTTGATCGCGGGGTCGGTGTCGAGCTTCAGCACTTTGGTGCAGACGAACTGAAACAGTGCGATCTTGCTCATCCATGAGTTGTCGCTGGTGCTGGAAAGCTTGATCCCGCCGTCGGCGAAGAGATTGCGCTTTTGTTTGTCTGTCAGCAGCGCAGCCGTATGCCGGGCAAGGGCGGCATAGAGCGGTTTGTACGCCGATACGTCGATCTTCCAGACCGCCGGGTAAACCAGGCCTTCGATCGCCGGCAAAATGCGCGATTCGTACCCCGGATTATCCTTTTCAAAGACCGCCGGGAAAACGCCATCGGCACCGGCGAATTTTAGAATACTGTCCACGCATCGACCGGCCTGCCGCTCGGCGATAGCGACCGCGTCGTCGCCGAGTTTGCTTAGCATCAACTTCAATCCCAGATAGCACGCCCAGCATTTGACCGCCATATACAGGTTGTTCCGCGTTTGCGCCAGCGAGTGATCGAGCGAATCGTAGGTGGTGATCTCGGCACCGGTTTCGCATCGGGTGGAATCATACATGACATAGCCCGCCTCTCCCGACCGATTTTTCAGCGATTCCAGACAGGCGCGGACGGTGATCTGGTTTTGCCTCAGCCAGATCTCGTCCCCGGTATGCGCCACATACGTTGCGGCACAGAGCACCCAATTGCACAACTCCTCACAAGTCATATAGCTGAAACAGCCAACCAGATTGGGCAGTTCATATGATGAGTAATGGGGTCGGGAAAACTGGATATGCACGCCCATGTCGTGACAGAAGCTTATCCCACCGGGCTTAAGATCAAACATCTCCATCGGCACGGTTTGCCCGAGCACTCTGGCCGTGCCACTCATCGCCTCGGCATCGGTTTGTTTCACATGCGCCGTGCTGAGAATTTTGGACTTTGGAACTTTGACCTGATCGACATAGCTGTAATGACGCACGAATCGGTCGAGCAGATTCTTCACCAGCCACGGGTGTTGACGCAGTTCCCAGAAGACGTGATCGACTGAAAGGTCGAGCGTGTTCATCATGCAGTATTCGCCTTCGTTGACGACCCAGAACGGCTCACCGCCGACATCGAGCAACTGCGTGCTGCCGTGATAGCTGCGGGTGGCGTGCGCGATTAGCCACTGTTGATCGGGGCTTAGGTCGGTCGCGAGCAATTCGGTGTCGAGCGACTGGGCCTTTTGTTTGAGCGTGTCAAAATGCGCAAGTGCAGTGTCAAGGACGGCATCCAATGTGCCGAATTGTCGGGTGTAGAAATATCTGCCCTCGATGCGCGAAGTGACAACGTCCCGCAGGTGGACGCCCAGCGCCAGCCGCAACGTCGCCTTCTCACCGGCCGGCACGGTGAACGCGATGCCAGGGGTGTTGCCCAGACCGTGAACGGGATTGATGTCCCCCAACGCATCCTCAAGTGCCCATCGCATCACCGGCGTGACGGTACAGCGATCTGATCCAACGACCTGTCCGCGAACCCCCATATCATTGCGCCAGGCAAAGCCCGGCACGTTGTCCAGTAGGCGCGCTCCCGGCTGAGCGAATTTGATCGCAAAAACGCCGGTCCGGGCTTGTTTGCCGCCGCTGTTGTCGATGGACAGCTCCGCAATGATTGCGGGCAATGTCGAAATGTCCTGTGCGACCCCCGCACCCGCTTCAGGGACAGTGAAAAACGGCGTGTAGATCGAAAACGTGCAATCAGCGGTTGTCCATCGATCGGTGCCCCACCCATACTGCCGCTTGATCTGCTCGCGCGGGTAGGCGATCAGCGTAGGTTTTGCGGACTGACTCGATTTACCTTCGACATCGTACCGCGCCGCCTCATCGGATGTCGCGCCTTTGAAGAAAGGAAGACACTTCAGCGGAGCATGCGATGACATGTCGCCTTCCTTTACACCGATGAACAAATCCTGATCACCCGGCCGACCGATCTGCAACCCGAATCCGCCTCGCGAGCCGAAAAGCCCGCAGGTAAAGCTGAAAAACACCCCCAGCGGCGAGTGTTGGGCGTGGTAACTGATATTGCCAGAGAAGAACGGAATCGCGGTTGGATTGGTCATGATTCCGACAATGATAAGCAAGTCTTTCGCCTAATCCAGTTGCATTATCGGGCCTGGATCGAACTCAACCGAACCGCTTTGGTATTCCGATAAAGAAGCTATGGATCTGGTGGCGAGCGCGATCAATTTCAAACAGGCGCAGTTGGCGTCGCGCGTGCAATACGCGGTGGCGGCCAAAATCCTGAACCAGCAGGAGCAGGTCGGCGCTTCGGTACTGAAGTTGATCGATGCGGCCGGTAAAGGGGCGACTCAGGCGGGCGACGCACTCGTTGCCAGCGCGACCGGGCTGGGCGGATCGCTCGACACCTACGGCTGATAGACAACCCCCAACCTATAGATCAGTCCCGCGACTGCGCCTTCTTCTTGGCTTTCAACCCCTTGCTCTTGGGCTGCCACACCTTGGGTTTCTCCTCCTCGAACACCCCCGCCTTGCTGGATATCGTCGGAGCACCTTTGAGGGCGTTGACTCGATCACGAATCTGTGCCGCCCGCTCAAACTCCAGATTCTGCGCGGCCTGTAGCATGTCCTCTTCCAAGAGTGCGATCAATTCGGTCTGATCGAGTTGCTGCTCATTGGCGGCACCCATCGCCTCGGCGGCGGTCTTGCGGGCGCGAACCTCACTCTCGATCGTCTGGCGAATCGCCTTCTTCACCGTCGCGGGCGTGATCCCGTGCTCCGTGTTGTATTGCGTCTGGATCGCCCGGCGGCGCTCGGTCTCATCCATCGCCTGACGCATCGCCGGCGTCACCGTATCGGCATACAGGAAGACGGTGGCGTTGACGTTTCTTGCCGACCGCCCGATTGTCTGATTGAGTGCAATGACGACCCCGCAGGTCGCTGAAGAGCCGCGCAGCGGGCTTATTGGAGCGCGATTGTGAGAATCTTCTTCGCCCCTAACCGCGAGTTGACA
>JBGSMH010000267.1:0-9891 GCA_041740275.1 Phycisphaerae bacterium | reverse complement strand
GGGCGACTACATCAGCATCGAGGGGTTCGAGATCACCAGTAACGCCGCCAAGGCCAGGGGCATCTTCGCGGGCGAGGCCCACATGAAGACCGCCCGCACCGGGTGCCGCATGATCGACAACTTCATCCACGACCTCGGCGGCACGGCCATCACCAGCGGCGAGAAGGCCCTGGTCCGGGGCAACCGGATGAAGAACGTCTTCCGCGGCTTCTTTGTCAACGGGGGCACGGTGGTCGAGGACAACGAGGTCGACACGCTCGTGGCACCTTTGGTTGACAAGGGGGGCGAGAAATGGCCCGCCAAGACGCAGTACGCTTTCTTCGCCGGCGATGAAATCACCTTCCGCGGCAACTACTTCCACGGGTGCCCGCCGGAGAAACTCCTGAAGTGGGGCGTTGACTTCTTCGTCACCTGGGACGCCTGGATCATGGGCCCCAGTCACCGCATCCTTATCGAGAACAACCGCTGCTTCAACGCCACGCATGGCAGCGAGCCCGAGGCCAAGAACCTCAAGCAGTCCTCTCACATCACCTACCGCAATAACCTTTTCGCCAATACTGTGCACGTCGGGGTGCTGGCCAAGGAGTGGACGCACGTGACGGTGGAGAACAACACCTTCATCAACTGCGGGGCCTACCCGATCTGGTTCCAGACCGAGCGCCAGTGCGAAGGTTCGGTCGTGCGCAACAACCTCATCGCCTACTGGAGGCACGACCGCTTGCTGGAGCACAAGTGGTCGGCAGCCGAGAGCGGTATCCGCGTCAACAACGTCGAATGGAAGCTCGATTGCGACTACAACATGTTCTTCGGCACAAAGAACCGCGGCTATGGCAAGAACGATTTCACAGCCGAGCCGCTGTTTGTCGATGCTGCCAATCACGATTACCGCCTGCGCGCCGGCTCCCCGGGCATCGACGCGGGCGTGACGATCAACGAGATCAAAACCGACAATCGCGGCGTGGTTCGTCCCGTGGGCAAGGGTTTTGATATCGGGGCGTACGAACATGACGCCGAACAGGCAACCACCGCGCCAGCGACCGCGCCGATCGGACAGGGAGGTAAGTGATGACCCGAACCCTGGGCTGAGGCATCATCGACCGCGCCAAGCCGGACGTGTATTATTCCGGTCCTATATGGTTCTGAACCCAGATATCTGCCGACAGTACGTCGAGCGGTTTAATCGCGACGACAGTGAGACGGTCATCCAGCAAGTCCCCAATGTTGACGCCGCCGACTGGCTGGTGCAGAACATTCCGCTGTTCGATTGCCCCGACCCGGATTTGCAGGAGACGTACTACTTTCGCTGGTGGGTCTACCGCAAGCATCTAAATCCGACGTCCGACGGCACGATCATCACCGAATTCCTTCCGGCGGTGTCCTGGGCGGGGAAACACAATTCGATCAACTGCCCTGCGGCACACCATATTTACGAGGGACGGTGGCTCGCCTCGGGCGGGGCGATTCTGCGTGACTACATTCGCTTCTGGTTTCGCGGGGAAGGAAAGCCGAGGGCGTACAGCGTCTGGCTCGTCGATGCGGTGATGCGATACGCGGATGTCACCGGCGATCGCGATCTTCCTGCCGAATTGCTCCCGGATTTTCTCGCAAACTACGAGGCATGGGAGCGATCGAACCTGCACGCCAGCGGGCTTTTCTGGTCCGACGATGATCGCGACGGCATGGAGCTGTCGATCAGCGGACCGGGGCTTCGGCCAACGATTAACGCTTATATGTTCGCCGATGCCCGCGCGATCGCACAGATCGCCCAACGCGCCGGCCGCCATGACATCGCCGAGCGATTTTCTAACAAGGCCGCCACGCTCCGAAGCCTGATCCATGAGCGATTGTGGGATGATCAGGCTGAGTTCTTCAAAGTGATTCCGCTGGAATCGCCTCAGCACACCGTCACCTCATGGGATTGGGAACAGATCGATCCGGCCCACAATGTCCGTGAGCAGTTGGGGTACGTTCCGTGGTATTTTGATCTGCCTGAGCCGGGCTACGAGGCGGCGTGGCGACAACTGGTCGATCCGGCCGGGTTTTTGGCGCCTTTTGGTCCGACAACCGCCGAACAACGGCATCCCCGCTACCGCTTCGACCACCCCCACGAATGCCTCTGGAATGGTCCGTCCTGGCCTTTTGCGACGTCGCAGACCCTCACCGCGATGGCGAACGTCCTTCGGCACTACCCCCAATCGCCGGTCACCCGACAAGACTATCTCGCCCTGCTCCGCACCTACGCCCGCAGCCACCACCGCACCGACGCCGACGGCAAGCGCATCTGCTGGATCGATGAGAATCTCGACCCGCATACCGGCGAGTGGGTCTGTCGCCAGATCCGCGAATCCAAAATCCCGCCCGACCAGAAAATCGGCCGCGAACGCGGAAAGGACTACAACCACTCCACCTTCTGTGACCTGATCATCGCCGGCCTGATCGGCATCCAGCCAGGTCCCGAAAATGTCATCACGATTGATCCCCTGGTCCCGCCTGACACCTGGGCGTACTTCTGCCTCGATGGCGTGCATCTGCGCGGCTATCGGATCACCGTTCTCTTCGATCGCGACGGAACGCACTACCACCAAGGCGTCGGCTTCAAGGTCCTCGTCAACGGCCAAACCCGCGCGCACACGGCGCAGCCGCAAGAGGTGACGGTCGATTTGGGTGAAATCACTACGTCTCGGTAGACCTGGCGCGAAGCCGCTCATCGTGGGCGAGCGTTCGCGCTCGGACGGTTCGTCGGTCCAGCCCCAAACGTCTCGCCGCCGCGTCGTATGTGCCGGTTAGTCCGTAGACATGGTGGCAGTACGCGCTGAGGACCTTATCCGCAGTGGCCTCGCCCGTTTTGAACATACTAACCAGCCCGCCATCGACCTTGGTTGGCGTGCGCGCCCGGCGATACTCCCCACGAATCAGCACGTTCCGCACGCACTGCTCCAATTCCCTGAAATTGCCCGGCCAGTCGTAATCGGCACCCAAATGCCGCGCGATATTGGTCATCACCTCGTCGCTGAGGTGCTCAAACTCATCGGGCAACAGCCGCTGTGCGATATAGCGCACCAGTGTCCGCAACTCGTTTTCCGACCCGTTGATCTGCTCCCGCAGCGACGGGGTGACGATGATGTCGGCACACAAGCGGTAGTAGAAATCCCGTCGAAATGCCCCCGACTCGATCTCCCGATCCAGATCGCGGTTGGTGGCGGCGATGATCTTTCCCCGGAACGCCAGCTCTCGCGTATCACCGATCCGCTGAAACGTGCGCGCTTGCAGTACCCGCAACAGCTTGACCTGGATCGCCGGGTCCAGCTCGCCGATCTCATCCAGAAAGACCGTCCCCATGGGCCCGCATAGTTCCAGCCAGCCCTCGCGATCATCCACCGCACCCGTAAACGCCCCCCGCCGGTGCCCGAACAGTTCGGATTCGATCAATGTCGGCGACAGTGCCGACAGATTGAGCGGGAAAAAGGAGGTGTGGCGGGCATCAGTAAAGGTGTGCTTGCTCAGGTCGTAGGGGATATAGCGCGACAGTGCGATCGCTCGGGCGACCAGTTCCTTGCCCGTTCCGGACGGGCCGACGACCAGTGTGGTGTAGTCGCCGGTCTTGTCAAAAAGCGATCGGCGATAGCGGCGCATGTCGTGGGTGAAGACCGATTGCCAGATCGCCGCCCGCAGCCGAGCCATCGGGAGCGACGCACCGACGATGGTTGTGAAAATCTGCTCAAACGATCGTCGGATCTGGAAAAAACAGGCCATCAGGTGCGCGACTTCGGCGTCGCTGATCGCGCGAATCCCCGGGGCGGTCAGGTGACGGTTTAGTTCAAGCTTCAGTGCGTTAAAAGTCGATTCGGCCCGCGCCGGCTTGTTCTGGCGGATCATCTGCTCGAACGTGGGATGGTGTCGGTAATACAGCACATAGAGCACCAGGTCTTCGTACAATAACGCTTCCTTGCCGGTCGGCTTGATGCCCTGCTGGATCCGCTGGAGCATCGACTGACACAACGCCTCGGCGATCGATTGGAGTCGTATGACGTTTGCCCGCTCGGCCGGATTCAGCGACCCGCCACTCCACACCGGCTCGGCGTGCTCAAACTCCCCGGCCAGCAGCGTCCGCTCCAAATCGATCCGGATCGGCAGAAACGGATTGCAGTAGACCAACCCCGAAATCGACTCCACAAACGTCCGCTCGATGGGCGTAAAAAATGGCATGGTTTGATCTGCTCCCAACATTCATTGTACATCAACCCTACATTCACTGCATAATCCAAAATCCAAGACGAACACCCAATCGCCATAAGTACCTATCAAAAAAGCACTTAAAATTAACCGTCGTCCCGGCACACCCTTCGCTCTATGTCCAGCAACTTTAACAAGGAGCATTTTATGAAGGGTCTGAAACTAATCGCGCTGGCTTCTGCTGTCACGGTCGCGGGCATGGTCGCCAGTGCCGACGCCGCCGGGCTTTTGATCGCCGATGGCGGGTTGGGGGGGGTGCTGGAAATCAAAGACCACGACGTCCGCATCACCGTCAATAACGGCATCGTCGTCACCACCGTCGATCAGGTCTTCCACAACACCGAAAACCGCCAGGTCGAAGCCCTCTACACCTTCCCCGTCCCGCGCGGCGCGTCCGTTAGCAACTTCAGCATGTGGATCAACGGCAAGGAAATGACCGGCGAAGTCGTCGAGAAAAAACGTGCCCGCGAAATCTACGAAAGCTACAAAGCCCCCCGCCGCGATCCGGGTCTGCTCGAACAGGTTGACTATCGCACCTTTGAGATGCGCGTCTTCCCCATCGCCGCCAAGGCTGACCAAAAGGTGCAGGTAACGTATTATCAGGAGCTGGATTTTGATCACAACCGCGCCACCTATGTCTATCCGCTGGCGACCAGCACCAAGCCGGGCGTGGTCGCAAAAACCACCGGCAAGTTCGCCCTCACCCTCGACGCCAAGAGCGAAATCCCCATCACCGCGCTGGAAAGCAACAGCCATCCCAAAGAGTTCGCGGTCGCCAAACATTCTGACAAGTACCAGCAAGCCAGTCTGGAAACCCAGGCCGGCGATCTGTCGCGCGATGTCGTGCTCAGCTTCGAGATGCAACGCCCGAAGACCGGCCTGGATCTGATCGCGTCCAAACCCCAGGACGAAGACGGCTATTTCAGCCTCACCCTCACCGCCGGTGAAGAGTTGGCGGCGATCAACAAACCGATGGACTACGTTTTTGTCCTCGATATCTCCGGCAGCATGAACCAGGACCAAAAACTGCAACTCTCACAGCAATCGCTGGCCGCGTTTGTGCAGACGCTGGCACCGGAAGATCGTTTTGAAGTCATCACGTTTAATGTCGCGCCCGAAGCGCTGTTTAAGTCAATGACCGCCGCCGACGATGCGTCCAAGAAGCGCGCCACCGACTTCCTCGGCACACAAACCGCACGCGGCGGGACGCGCCTCAATCCCGCGATCACCACCGCGTACAAATACGCAGACCCAGAGCGGCCACTCAATGTGATCGTCATCAGCGACGGCATTTCGGATCAGGCCGAACGTGCCGAACTGACCGGGCTGATCCGCAAACGTCCAGAAGGCACACGCGTCTTTGCGATCGGCATCGGCAATGATGTGAATCGCGCGATGCTCGAGCAGATCGCCAATGAGTCCGGCGGGCTAGCGGCGTTCTTGTCACGCGAAGACAACACGCAGCGTCAAGCACAGGCCTTTCGTCAGAAGCTGATGCGCCCCGCCGCCACCGATGTCGCGATCAAGATCAACGGCGTCGATGCGTACGACCTGATGCCCGCAAAACTGCCCAATCTCTACTACGGTGCCCCCGTCCGCGTCTATGGCCGCTACCGCGGCAGCGGCGACGCCAAAGTCACCGTCACCGGCAACATCTCCGGCAACCCCATCGAGCAGGCCGTCGATATGGGCTTCCCAAAAACCGATGACGAAAACCCGCAGATCGAACGCATGTGGGCGATGAAGAAAGTCGATGGCCTGCTCAAGCAGGCCGACGATTCTGGATCGCGCACCGGCGTCATTGATCAGATCGTCGAGTTGGGCGAAGGCTATTCAATTGTCACCGAGTACACCTCGTTCCTCGTGCTGGAAAATGACGCCGAATACAAGCGGTGGAAGATCGATCGTCGCAACGCACTGCGGATTGATCGCGATCGGGTCGCTCAGAAGAAAGTGACCGATGAACTGCAGCGGCTGCGCGATGCCGCGACCGACGCGATCGGCCCGGGCGCGATCGAAAAGATCGCCAACACGCAGATCGCCCAATCGACCCCTTTGCCGAGCACACCGGGCGTCCAGGCCCCCGCCCGGAACGATTCGCCGCAGTCGCCTCGCAATCGCGACTTTGATCTGCCCCGAATCGGCGGCGGTGGCGCGTGGGAACCGCTGGGCGTCACGCTCCTGGTCATCGGCGGCGTCGGTGCGGTCGGGCTGCGACGCCGATCGCCAAAATCCTAACCTCCGGTTCCGGTCGGCGAAGCAAAGGGGGGCTTCGCCGACCTTCATTTATCGGCTACAACATCACTCGCGATTCCGGTCATCATGAAACACTTCCCCTGGCTCACTTTCGCTTTGCTCGTCCCCGCCGCACTGATTTTGCCTGCGGGGATGGCGAATCTGTTTGAGTATGACCGCTCGCTGGTGTCGCTCCCGGCCATGTATCGCTTCCTCACCTGCCAGTGGACGCATTTCTCGATCGCCCACTTCGCCTGGGACGCGGCGGTCTTTCTGGTCCTCGGCCTGCTGATCGAGCAATACTCCCGCCGCGCCCTGCTGGCGATCGTCGGGATCTCCGCGATCGCGGTCCCGCTGGCGGTCCATCTGTTTTGCCCGGACATCCACACCTTTCGCGGGCTCAGCGGCATCGACTCGGCGTTATTCGGCTTCATTCTCACCCGCGCCCTGCTCCAGGCCCGCCAGGATCGCCACCGCGCCCGCCTCGTCTGGTGCATCGCGGTGCTGGGATTATTCATCCTCAAGACCACGATCGAAACACTCACCCAGACCCCCGTCTTTGCCTCCGGCGACTTTGTCGTCGTTCCGCTCGCCCACGCCGTCGGATTAGTCGTCGGCATCTTCTGGGCGTCTTCTGCCGACCAGGCGACTTACCCGAAAACCGCCCCTGGGTTTCATCATTGACGACAGCATGGGTCGCTTCGAACTGACGACAACTGCCCACTCTTTTTCACTTGTTGCATTTGTTGCATCGGCTTTTGTCCATACGAAAATCGTAACTACTGGCCGCCGCAAGACTTGCCATTTTCGACACCCCGAAAGTGTTGCGCGCCGCGTGCAACTGTTGCATTTCCTACCTTTCCGGCCGGAGATTGAGCCTTTCCATCCCCGAACGCAGCGATACACGACGGTCCAACTATATCCCCGAAAACCCCAAAAGTCGGCGGTAAAATCAGGCAAATCGGCCGATTTTTTACTCCCTGACACCACGTTGTCACCCCACCCCCGCCGCCGCGACGGACTAGCCTTTGGACTCGACGATCGTCAGTTTGAACTTCCCAGCAAGCCATTTCAGGACGGCCCGTTGGTCGGAAATCGTAGCACGCCTGATCTGGGCCAACAGGTGGATACGATCAGGCTTTGGCGGAGCGGCATTCTGTAACCCCTCGTTGCAGTTCGTGCAGACGGCCCGCAGGTTGGACATCGAATCATCCCCGCCCTTGGACTTGTCGATGATGTGCCCCATGGTCAGGCGCACCGTCCGGTTGCCGCCGAGCGGGTCCGGGTCTCCGGCGGCGACACCGCACATCTGGCAGGTGTAGCCGTTGCGCTCCAGAACCATCGCGCGCGTCTCTTTGGAGATACCGCGAGCGAATGAAGGGGTCCGTGTTATCGTCTCAAGCAAATACTCGTTGGGCTTGAGGTCTGCCCTGTCCTTGTGCGAGAGAATCTGGTACCCGTCCTCATTGCGAAGTTCCCTTACCCGGCGTGCCCACTCGACTACGCCGCCGCTCGCCTTCTGGATGTCGCGAGACTCAAGCACCTTTCCTATGTTGCTTAGGAAGAACTCGAGGATCACCTGCTTTGAACCGGGCTTCTTTGCCATTCGACAAACGCTTCCTGCCCATCTGGGCGTATTCAGGGTTCAGTTCAATCAGCACCGCGCGTCGATCGAGGCTCGCAGCAGCGACGCCCGTCGTTCCCGACCCGCCGAACGGATCGAGCACGGTGTCGCCCTCGCGCGAACCGAGCAAGATGCAACGTCGAGCAAGTTCGCGTGGGAAAGTGGCGGGATGTCCCTTGCCGCTAATATCCGGGCCCAGTATCCAATAGTTGCGAAGGTTGGCCCCGCTTTCTTCGCGCACCGCGTTGGAGTCGTAGTAGTAGCCGGGCTTTTTAGAAAACAGGAAAATCTCCTCGGTGGCTGATGTCGGACGATTCTTAACGCTCTCGGGCATGGCTGTCTTCTTGATCCAAGTGATCCGTGACCGCAGAATCCAGCCGTCTTCCTGTAGCGCGAAGGCAACACGCCACGGCATACCCATCAAGTCGCGATCCTTTAGCCCCCAACACTCGGGGACCGAGCAATTACGCTTCTGAATTAACTTGCGAGTGTTTCCGACGACGGCATTTGGACCGTGATTTCCCGTCCCGCCGTTGCGGGCGTAGCCGTCACCAACGTTCAACCAAAATGTTCCGTCGTCACGCAGGACACGCCGAACCTCTCGAAAGATCGCGACCAGATTCTTAACGTACTCAACCGGCGATTCCTCGGCACCGATCTGTGCACCGTGATCGTAATCACGAAGGCCCCAATATGGCGGCGAAGTGACGCAGGTCTGGATGCTTTTTGCCGGGAGCATCGGAAGGATCGTCCGACTGTCCCCGGTCAGTACTTCGATGTCGGACAGGACTGGTGAATCAGGCGCGTGCGACAACGCTTTTCGCACGCGTTCACGACCGGCATACTCGATCAAACTGATGTCCGACTCCATAGCAGCGACTGTATCCCAGACGGAGTGGATGATCAAAGAAGCGATTGCAGGGGTGCGATTGCCCACCATTCCTTTGCCGCTGGGACTGATCGTCGGCATCCTCTGGGCGGCGTGTTCTACGGCTTCGGGACGTTCCGCCACTTGTCGAGAATCTCCCGGACGTCTACAAACAGCACCACCATGAGCAAACTCACCCAATCCCCCGCCTTCAAAGCCCTGGCCGATCATTACCAGTCCATCAAAGATACGCCGATGCGCGATCTGTTCGCGCACAACGCCAACAGGTTCGATCAGTTCTCGCTTCAGTTGGGCAATATCCTGCTCGATTACTCGAAAAACCGCATCACCGATCAGACCTGCAAGCTATTGATCGATCTGGCCCGGCAAGCCAATGTCGAGGCCTGGCGAGACAAGATGTTCTCGGGTGACAAGATCAATCTGACCGAAGGCCGGGCCGTGCTGCATGTGGCACTTCGCAACCGATCCAACACGCCGATTCTGGTCGATGGGCAGGATGTCATGCCCGAGGTCAACAAGGTGCTGGAGTCGATGAAGCGGTTCTGCGCATCGGTCCATACCGGCCAGCACACCGGGTACACCGGCAAGAAGATCACCGACATCGTCAACATCGGCATCGGCGGGTCGGATCTGGGTCCGGTGATGGTCACCGAGGCGCTCAAGCCCTACGCCGTACCCGGCATCCGGGCGCATTTTGTGAGCAATGTCGATGGCACGCATATCGCCGAGGTGCTGGAAAAGGTCGATCCCGAAACGGTCCTCTTTATCATCGCCAGCAAAACCTTCACCACACAGGAAACGCTCGCCAACGCCCATTCGGCACGCGATTGGTTCTTAGGTCGGGCAAAGGACGAAAAGGCCGTGGCGCGGCATTTTGTCGCAGTTTCGACCAACGCCAAGGAGGTCGCCA
>JBGSMH010000266.1:0-7914 GCA_041740275.1 Phycisphaerae bacterium | reverse complement strand
GCCCAGATTCTGTTCGGTTCGCCAGGCGAATCGCCTGGCCAGAATCGAGCGGGGCTCCATCTCATTTTTTTCGCCAAATTCATCCCAGAGTGCCGCGTAGCCGGACTCGAATCGCGGGTGCGTGATCGAATCGACGAAACTGACGGCAAATCCGGTCCAGTCAAACCCCGCATAACGTAAATCCCCCGCCGACAGGTCGCCGATGGTTGTGCCAAGGAGGTTATAGGTAATTTCGGACACCAGCCAATTATATCCGGGTAAAATCGCCAAACGCAGCACTTGCAAAATAACAGGACGGTGGTACAGTTTTCTGTCTCGACATTTTGAATCTGGAGATAAGTTTCATGGCCCGTCCGAATAAAGAACAGTTCCAAACCGTCGCCAAGCCCAAGCAGAAGGTCACCCGGACCACTGAAAAGGGCAAGATTTACGTCGATTACAAAGACACCGAGTCGCTGAAGAAGATGATGAGCGGCAACGGCAAGATGCAAAGCCGCAAGCGCACCAGCGCCAATGCAATGGAGCAGCGGATGATCTGCCGCGCCATCAAACGCGCTCGCTACATGGCTTTGTTGCCGTTCACCCAGACCGCGTCCTAAGTCGCGTCTGCAAAATGATTTATGTGAGGCCATCGACACGCCTTAGCGCGTGCCCCTGACCAAACAACGCCCGACCTGCGGAGGCTCGGGCGTTTTTATTGCGCCCGAATTCAATCCGAGTTCGTCACTCGCTTGGTCGGGTCGTCGGGGGATCTTTGAATTCATATCGCGCCAATCGCGGCGAGCCATCGGCCATCACCCAGTCGCACCACAGCACCCGGGTTGTCTTCACAAACTCCACTTCCATCGAAATACTGATCTTCTCCATATCCTCAACCGACCAGCCCAGTTTGTCGCCAATATCGCCTTTGATCCCACCCCAGGCCTCGATCTGTTCGTTGGTATCGGTCAATTGATCCAGTGTGATCGCGTCGGTGGTCATCGCCTGGGCGCTGGTGAGATTGCCCGACCCAACCAACATCAAGAACTGCCGTGTAGATTTGGCGGCCGGTTCGGCGAACAACGCGGAGGTATAGGTGCGATAGGCACCGATGAACATCGCGCTCCCCCACGCCACAACGACCACGCCGATGACGATAAAAAACAGACATCCACGCGGGATCTGCAATCCAAACTTGCCCAAAAAAGCCTCATTTCACGTCAAACTGCTGCACGATCACGCCCTCTTCCTTGACCAGAACGACCACATTGATCTGCTTGGTCGCCTTTTCGAATATCGCTTTTCCTGTGAAACCCGCGGTAACCACGCCGTTGACGTTGCTGATGCTGGGCGAGTCGATCGTTACGTCCGTACATTTGCCGTAGGACTTGATCTGGTTCGCGATCGGCTGGAGTTTTTCGACGCTGATGCTGCTCATATCCGATGCCGCCTGAACATCACCATCAACGAGGTGGTTGATCAGTGTGATGGTCGGCTGCTTGGCTGACTCCTGCACCATCGCGTAGACCTTATTGACACCCCAATAGGTGGCATACGCCGCGCCCAGCCCGCCGACAATCCAGAGGATCGACAGAATGATCCCCGCGATCGCCAGTCCTTTTCCCCCGGCGACTCTGGACTTGGGCAGTGCGATCAGCCCGGTGATGATGCCGATGATCGGCGTGATCACCAGACATCCGATGATGCCGCAGATCAGGCTGACCAACGCCAATGGGTTGGTTGGCCTCGGCGCCTGCATCGTATATTGCGGCTGGGGTGTGTAACCGACGGGGGGTGGCATCTGACTCATCGCTGGATTCCTTCCTGTAATCCGTCAGGAAGATACCACTATCGCGCAACAGACTCCAACCCGCTGCTATTTCAACGCACCGAGTACCTGGGTCATCATCGCCCGGGCGGATTCGGGGGTGTAGCCGATGATCCCGTCGGTGGGAATGCCCAACCAACCCGCGCCCAAATCCTCGCGACTGAGCATCGCGACGACCCGGCCATCCTTTTCGACGCCGCGAAGGGAAGGACCGGTTAGGTTGCTGATCGACGCCATGTTGAACGTGCGATAAGACACCGCCAGATCCGTCCCGAAAATCGGGTGCGACTTGGGCAGTTGTTTCAGATTCCCCGCACCAAACATTTGAGACAGTTCTGTCTCGGCGCTGGTGGCGAACCCGCCCATCCCGCCGGTGGATTCGAACAGAACCGTCCCGCCAGCGTTGACGTAATCGCTGATCGCCTTGCGTGCGGCGTCATCAAAAACAAACTCGTTCGTCCCGCTGACCAGCAGCAGTTTGATCGATTTGTCGATTGCGGCTCCGGCTTCGATCACCTTGACGTCCAAGCCGATGCTTTTCTTGGTCGTCGCGTAGTTGGAAAGCTGAACGATCGCCTGCGGTTCCGGATCCCAATTACCGGCGTATTTCAGGCGACCGACGGCGAGGGTCTTGGTCGGTTTGCCCGCGGGCGCGTCGGCGAGCCATGTGTAACCGCGCGGATAGGCGGTGGTCTTGTCTGTGACGTAGCTGTAGATGTTGGCCATCGTCTCCCAAGTTTCCGTGCGCTGGTTGCTGTTACGAAGTTGCCAGTAACGCGCCGGGTCGCCGCTGGGCAGCAGGAGCATCAATTCTCGCACGCCGTTGCTCAGTGCCTTGACCGCGACACGGCCTTTCATGGCGTCGCGCTTGTAGTTTTGATTGTTCCAGATCGGGTGCGTATCGGGCAGATCGCGCCATTCATACGCGGGAAACAACTCGCCGCTGATCTGCATGATCGAACGCGCAAAAGCGTCCTTACCGCCGTCAGCGTGAGCGATGATCAATCCGCCATGCTCGATGTAGGATTTGAGCATCGCTTTGGTTTCGGGTTTGAAGTCGATGGCGCGATCGCCTGACAGATAGAGGATGGGCGATTCGAGCAGTGCGGCAAAATCACTGTCGCTGCGAACGATCTGCCAGCGCAGTTCACGTTCCAGTCGGGCACTCAACCAGCGAGTGACGTTGGCGATCTCGCGCGGGCGTTGGTTCCAGATCGCGTCTTCAGGCTTGGCGACGCCCGGCGAATAATCGAGCTTGTTAAACGCCACCGGCATTCGGCCGCGCTGCAGGAACAGGATGCCGAACGCCGTATTGACCAGCGAGTCCATCATCTTGCTGTTGGATGGACTGACCGCACCGTTCTTCTGCATCTTGAGGATGTACGATGCCCCGATCGCGTACCAATCGTGCGGGCCAAATCGTCGCAATCCGCTGGCCAGACCCGTGCGTTCGAGGGAGTAAAGCTGAAGCAACTGAAATTCGCGTGGCGGGGGTTTGGAGACCGCGACATTTTCGGCGAAGTTCTTGACCATCCACGCCATTCCCTTTTCGATCGGCGGGCTGACCGCGTTGCCGCGGGCGCCGGCGTAATACTCGGACTTGGTGAAGTCCTGGGCGATATAAAGCGTCGCCAACGCCGAGGCCGTCATCGACACCGTCGTGGGCTCAAACTGTCCTTTGGCATCTGCCGGAAACTGGTATTTCCACCCGCCCTCTGCGGTCTGAGCCGCCTCCCAGGTCGCTTCAATCGCCTTCCATGTATTGGTGGGGACTTCGATGCCCGACTCGGTTGCCGCCCACAATCCGAGTGCGGCGTATTGCGATCGGGAGAGGCTGTATACCTTCCGTGGCGGGGTTGACGGTCCGTAGTCCCAGACCGGGAAATTATTGAGGGGTTTTGCCAACTGCATCAGCAACAACGCGTCGCGACGCATGGACTTCTTCACTGCGTCGGTGGCAGGCAGATTCAGCCAAACCTGGCATTTCACCGCCAGCGCATACGTCCCGACGATCGGCTGTTCGTGTAGAAACGCGATGGCCTTCTGCAGCTTTGGTTCGGTCGCTTTCTCGCCGCACACCAATAGCGCGTATACCGCCAGCGCGGTTCGACCGCCCCATTGGCCTTCATCGTGGTCGTTATTGACCTCCCGCTCGGCTGGGACCGGCACGCGCTCCCACGTTCCATCGGCACCTTGCAGAGAATAAAGAAACGCCTTGCCCTTCTCGATTCCCGCCTCGATCTCTTTGGGCGACGGAGCTTGTGCGATCGCATTGCCCACGGACATCGACAGTACAGCCAAAAGACAAAGGGCAACTCGCATGGGACCACTGCTACGTTTCATTACAGCTCCTTTACGCCATCTCCCCCGCCGCACTCTTGATGATCGCCACCGACGCACTCAACCCCAACCGATCGGCACCCGCGGCGATCATCGCCCGTGCCGATTTCAGATCCCTGATCCCGCCCGACGCTTTCACCCGGATCGCGCCATTCGCGTATTGCTTCATCCATTTTACCGCATCCACGCCCGCGCCCCCGGCCGGATGAAAGCCCGTTGAGGTCTTGATAAAGTCACACCCGCTTTCGATCACCGCCCGGCACGCCAGCGCGATCGTCTCTTCTTCCCGACCCGCATTGATCGCGATCAGCGCCGCCGACTCTACGATCACTTTCACGACCACATCACTTCGCACGGCCCGGGCACCACGGACTACTTCAAGCAACTCATCGCGAGCCGCGTCCAGATCCAGATTGAGCAGGTGCGGCAGATAGGCGACCACATCAATTTCGTCGGCCCCGTCTTTGGCGCTGGAGGTCGCTTCGATGGCTTTGATGGTCGCCTTGTGGGTCCCGTTGGGAAACCCCGCGACGGTACAAGTCAGCACGCCGCTGCCCTGCAATCGAAGCGCCACATGTTTCACAAACACCGGCGACACGCACACGCTGGCAAACCGATACGCGATCGCCTCGTCGATCACCCGATCGACATCCGCCAGCGATGCCTCGGGCTTGAGGATCGTATGGTCGACGCGGGATGCGAGTTCGGCAGCGGTCATACGGTTTTTGTAGCACAATTGGCCATGCCGACTCAACCGCGAAATCGCATTCTGCGAAAATTTGCCAGAAAAACCGCTATAACTGTTCCATGAACTGATACACCTGATCATTGAACCCGGGCAGCCCTTCATGGCCAAAATCAGGGAAAATCGACAGCGTTTTGGTGCATGTCATCTTGTTGTAAGCGGCGAACTGCGTGCTCGGCGGGCAGATGGTGTCCATCAAACCCACACCCATGAACACCTCGCCTCTGATCCTTGACGCCAAATGCTGCACGTCGATATAGCCCAGACGCGTGAAAATCTCGGCCTCCCGCTGGTGCTGCGGATCGAATTGCCGGAAGAATGTCCGCAATTCTTCGTAGGCATCCTTGGCCAGGTCCATTTCCCAAACCCGCTGGTAATCGCACAGGAACGGGAACGTGGGTGCGGCACGTTTGATACGCGGTTCGAGTGCGGCACAGGCGAGGGTGAGTCCGCCGCCCTGACTGCCTCCCTGGGCACCGACGCGATCGGGATCGACCTCGGGCAGACCCATCACGATCCCTGCCAGTTGTGCGGTATCCAGAAAGATATCGCGGAACAGCAATTTGTCCGGCGCATCATCGAGTCCGCGGATGATGTGCCCTCGAAAGGTGTTGCCTTTGATGCCCCCGATATCTTCGGATTGACCGCCTTGCCCACGGCAATCCAGCGCCGCCGCCACAAAACCGCGGGCGGCCTGGGACAATAATCCGGTCCACTCTCCGGCGTTTCCGCTGTAGCCATGAAAATGCACGGTCGCCGGGCATTTTCCTTTGAGGTTACGTGGCTTGATGAGCTTGGCATGGATGCGAGCCTGACGCACGCCGGTGAAATAAAGATCAAAACATTCCGCCGCCGCTGTCTGGAACGATGCGGGTCGCAGCTCGATCTTGGGATCGACCGCTTTCATCTCGGCGATGGCTTTGTCCCAATAGGCATCAAAATCGGCGGGACGGGGATTGCGTCCGGTGTATTCCTTCAACTTCGCGAGCGGCATATCAATAAGCGGCATGGGGGTGTTTTCCTTTTGGGTGACTATTTTGTGCACCCGCCGGGGTAATGCAAGTCGGGTTCAGTTCTGCCCACAACTTTTCACTTGTTGCATTTGTTGCATCGGGTTTGGCCCATGTGAAAATCATAACTTCCGGCCGCCGCAGAACTTAGAAATTTCGACGCTCCGAAAGTGTTGCGCGCCGCGTGCAACTGTTGCAACTCCTACCTTTCCGGCCGGAGATTGAGCCTTTCCATCCCCAAACGCAGCGATAAACGACAGGTAACTATATCCCCGAAAACCTCAAATGTCGGCGGTAAAATCAGGCAAAATCGCATATTTCTTCCCAGCCTTGACACCACGCTGTCACCCCCCTCCGGCTAGACGGGGTCTGTGAAAGCCAGCACAATGGCATGCGCCGGGGTGTTCGGATACATTCCTCGATCATGGAACGACCCTTTTGGATGCGAACGTCGATCTGCCTGCCGCTGGTGCTTGCGATGCTGGGCGTGAGTCAGCCGGGGTGTCGCACCAATGAACTGGAAACCGGCTACACCTATACGCCGCTGGGCGACTCCCCGGCCCGGCGACGCGGGTATTATGCTGATCCGTTCTCGCCCGAAGCCCGCGCCGCACAGGTTTCGGGTGCCGCCGATTCCGAGGCTCGCCGACCCATCCCCGGCCAATGATCAAAAGTCCCCTTTTTGTGCGATTGTGACGGCAGTACCCTCTTGCCCAATTCTGTGCCTACAATCCCGCAGCCATTAAGCGGAAATTGTGGATAAAATAGATACCCAACAATTCATCGACCTCGTCCAGCCTGCGCTCGAATCGCAAAACTGGGATTGTCTGATGACGACATTGAAGTCGAACTGGAGCAGCGATCAGATCATGTCGCTGCTGGAGTGCGACGACTGCGACGCGCGGAAAATCACCGCGCTGGCGATCGGGCTGGTCGGCCAGTCGTGTTGTCTGCCCGAGTTACAACGCAAATTGCTCGACAAGGACACCATGGTCGTGCAGATGGCCGAGCACGCGATGTGGCAGATCTGGTTCCGGGGCGGGGCGACCGAAGAAGCCAACAAGCACTTGGCCCGCGGTGCCGAAGCACTGAATCGCCAATCGATTGATGAGGCGATTAGTTATCTCGACCGCGCCATCGAAATGTCTCCTGACTTTGCCGAAGCCTATAACCAGCGGGCGATCGCCCATTATCTGGCCGAGCGGTATGAAGAGTCGATCGCCGATAGCGAAGTGGTGGTGAAGCTGATGCCATTGCACTTTGGGGCGTGGAGCGGGCTCGGCCATGCCCATCTGGCGCTGGGGAATCTGGGTAAAGCCGAGGAGGCCTATCGGCAGGCGTTGGTGCTCAACCCACATCTGGAGTGCATCGCCGAATTGGTGCAGGAATTGCACGAGCAGCGGGATGAGGCCTGATTCGGCCGATACTAGGGGCGTGGGATTAACTGAAACCGATCAACTGTCGCGCGTGCTTCGCCTGGCGAAGCTGCGATCGATCACCGGACACGCCGCCGACGCGGTGCTGGCGGGCGTGGCGACGAGTGTGGTCGGCTGGATCGGGTCTGCCGCGACTGGGTATTGGTTTTCGATCTCGATCAACCCAATCTGGCCGATCGCGATTGGCGCATCCGTGGCGATCGGCTGGTTCGCCGCACACCTGCAACACACGCGCACTCTGAATGTCGCGATCGAACTGGATCAGACCAATCAAACCAACGACCTGCTGGCCAGTGCCTGGGCGATGCGGAACAGTGACCAACCGTTCGCCGGGATTATCTGGCAACTTGCGATATCGCGAACGACTCAGCCGCTAAAGATGCCGGCGGCGCTCGGGCGTTTCGGCCCGCGACTGCACGTCGCGGCGATCCTGACCCTGATCGCGTGCGGCCTGGCGACCTCGCTCATCCAGACGCGCGATGCAACCGCCCGGAACGATCCGAAACGCATTGTCTTAGCCAATTCTTCGGACTCGCCTGATCGATTGATCACACCGATCCGCCCGGCACGGACAGG
>JBGSMH010000265.1:0-8403 GCA_041740275.1 Phycisphaerae bacterium | reverse complement strand
TCGGGCAGCATCGGCGGGTCAATCCAATACACAAACGCCAGCAACGCAACAAACCCCTCCCCAAACACCTGCTGCCACTGAATCAGATCATCCACATCCCGTTCGGTCGTCCACGATTCAAACCCGCGACGCGACGAATTGGTGCGGGCTTGTCGGCCTTTGACATCCACCAGCAGGTTCGGGCCATTTTGCGAATAGACGACAAAATCAAAACTCTTCAGCTTCGACCCGGCGAACAACGCCTTCTTGGCTTCATCGACCGCAACGTAGGGAATCGTCTTCTCACGAAGATACCCTTCGAACGCCGCCTCATAATGCACCGACCGGTCGGCCATTTGATTACCCCAGAGGCAACGACAACTTCACCTTCCCATTTTTCGACCTTTTCTTCACGAACCGCTTTTTCGGCTTCACCTTGGGCTTGAACACCATCGATCGTCCCAGTTGTTTTTCGGCATACTCCCGCAACTGTTCGGCAGAGGTGAAAAGCTGGTCGTAATTGTATTCGCCGCCGTGATAGTCGCACTTGTCGGTGTCATACCCGCGACAGATGCGCGGCCGGATCAGGTACGCCCCGCAGCGGTTGTCGGGCTGAAGATGCTTGCACTTGGTGAAGATGCCGATGTACCACTGCCCGTCCTCCGTGAAGACGACAATGTTCTCGTGCATCAGATACCAGCGGATGTTGTCGTAGTCGCGCACGTCCGTCGGGTTGTCGATCGGGAGCGCGATATAGCGACAACACAAGGCGGCACACTTCTCACACAGATTTTCTTCACTCATGCGTTCGTATCCCGGTTACTCGGTTGCGTCGTTGAAGGACGCCAATATACCGGCATACGGGATCAGGCCGCAATTGCAGCGATCACTTGATCGCAAAGACCTTGACGCTGGCGGCATAGTCGTTGACGTTGTACTGCTTGAGCAGGTCGGCAAGTTCGGCGTGCAGTTCGCTTCCGGTGTCGCTCTTTTTCGATCCGCCGCAGCACCCGCCACTTTGTGCCAGGGGCAAGGTGCGACTGGTGGTGGTCATCGCCGGGGAGCAGCAGCCGGATTGGTTTTCGACTTTGGCGTAGGCGTTGAGATCAGAACCCGAATCCTGCACGACGATCTGGCTGAAACCCGCAGCCCGCAGTTGAGCGACGTACGTTTCAATCAATTCGGCACCCGCGATGCAGCCGACATACGCGTTGATGCTGGATCGGAGGGAATCGGGCAATTCTCGCTTCAGCGCGATATCGCTCGCCGCCAGACGCCCGCCGGGCTTGAGGACGCGATAGACCTCGGCAAAAACGGCAGGTTTGTCCGGTGCCAGGTTAATCACGCAATTGCTGATCACACAATCGACGCTGGCGTCTTCGAGGGGAATTTTGTCGATCGTCGACAGATGAAACGCGACATTTTTATACCCATCCTGGGCGGCGGCGCGTTTGGCGCGCTCGACCATCGCGGGGGTCATGTCAATGCCGATGGCTTTTCCGGCAGCGCCGACCTGTTTGGACGCCAGAAATACGTCCAGCCCCCCGCCGGAACCCAGATCAACCACCGTTTCGCCTTCCCGGATCGACGCCATCGCGATCGGGTTGCCGCACGACAATCCCATGTTCGCATCGGCGGGGATCGAGGCCAGCTCGTCCGCAGAATATCCGAACGCCTCGGCGACGGCGCGAACGCCCTCGTGGGTATTGGATAACCCGCTGGTGGCGACGCTGGCGTATTTGTCTTTGACGGCTTCAATAAGGGTGCTGCTCATGATTGGCTTTCTTGTAGAATTTTGCTCAGGAAAATTAGTCACAACACTTGCCCGAATCACACGGTTGGCGACCCATGCGATCGATGTCACGCCGCAGTTCGGGCACTTCGGACAGGCAGCAGGTCAGACACTCCATCAATTTTTGATGAAACGCCGACCGTGCATTTGCCAGCCGATAGTGATGCCAAAGCCCTTCCTTGCGGGCTTTGACCAGTCCTGCGCGGCGAAGGTAAGCCAGATGTCGCGACACCTTGGCCTGCGGCACGCCAATCACTCGCACCAGATCGCAGACGCACGTCTCGCCGCCGCGGAGGAGGTTGAGGATGCGCAAACGTGTGCGATCTGAGAACGCGCGAAACATCGCGTCGGCGGTCACGGGTTTGCTGGAAATGGTTCCGGTGTCAGGCATCATTTATATTCGCTTAGACGATTGTATGCCGATTTTCCGCAACCTCAAGCTTCCGATCGAACAAAACTCGATTTTAATGTTTTTCGGATTCCTCGGCCTCACCGAGATCGATGATGATGTCGTCATCGGCGACGACCGAATCGGCAGAATCGTCGTCGATGACGATCTCCAACTCATCCTCAACCACTTCCTCAGTTCCCGCATTATCCCGCATCAAGTGAGCGGGTACGGGAGGCGGTGCCGGATGCGTGCCTGCCGGTCGGGCGACGCGGGTTGCGCCAGAGTCGTTGCTGGCGTCGTTGGAAGTGACATGCGCCCCGTCCAACTCTTCTTCGCTAGGTACGCCGTCGATCTGCACAACAAATTGAAGCGGTCCGATTTGCAGCGTGTCGCCGGGCACGACTTCGTGGTCCGAAACGCGCTCCCCGTTGACAAGCGTCCCGTTGGCAGAGCCTAAGTCCTCTACAATCAACTGATTACCGTCTTTTATGAGACGACAATGCTTTCGGCTGACGTCCGATAGTGGGATGCGGAAGTCGGCATCTTCGCGGCGACCAATAACAGTGACGTCCCGCGATAGCGAAAAGCTTCGGCGTTCACCATTTTCACGGAACATGACCAGGACAACATTCATTGATTCGTTAATCCAAGCGTAAAACCGGTCGATCCACTTGATACGTCGTGCAATATCCGCCGGTTCGAGGCGTCTGTTAATGTAACGCCGATAACTGTTTGGATCAAATAACGTCGTTTCTGTCGTAATAGACGGGATTACGGGTGCAAAGTGCGGTTTGGATGCCGATTTGTCCGTTACAAACAGCGTCCGAGCCTAGAATCGACGGATGTGGGATAATCCCGTGTCTTGCAGAATTTGCTGGAAAATGTCTGAAAAAATCGACGGTGTTTCGCGAATTGCGATCAGGTCGAGGTTTGTTGGAGAAAATGTTGTGATGAAAGCCGTAAAGCCGACTGGTTCGAAGTTTCGCCGACTCAAGTTTGACCGTCACGAACTCGAACGCCTTGAGGAACGCAGGCATCTGGCCGCCGACGCGGTGCAGACGCTGCCCTTCCGTCTCGATTTTGACCAAAGCATCGCCACCACCGTTCTGGACAAGGATGGTCAGGGCACCGGTCTGACGCGTGTGCAGACCAACAAATTGGGCAACGAGTATCAGCCGAACAATATTGACCTCGACGTCGCCGCAGGCGTGATCAAGATCACCACGACCGGCTCCGCATCGGCCGGTAGCAACGCGGCGTTTGACAACACCCAGACCAACGCGCTGGAAACGCAATTTGATGGCACGACCAGCGGATTCAGCATCACCGCACGCGTTCTCGGTAACGGCGCTGGTGCAGGTTTGAATTATCTCAACGACACCTACGAACAGGCCGGGATCTATTTTGGCCCGGATCAGGACAATTACGTCAAACTGGTCGCAATCCGCGTTGATTCGGGACAGGTGCTTCAATTTAAGCGCGAGATCGATGGCGCGAACCAGATCGCCGACTCACAGACCTACATCAATATCGGCGCGTTCACGTCAATCAACACGCTGGATGTCCGGATCGTCGGCGACGCCTTGACCGGCAATATCGCGGCGTTCTATTCGGTCAACGGTAATGCGTTCCAGAAAGTGGCACTCGAGTATTGGATCGACGCGGGGAAAATGCCCTCGTTTTTCAGCGTCAATTCCCGAGCGGGGTTGCTGGCGAGCCACAAGAACAATATCGGCCCGATCACCGCAACATTCGATAGCTTCGAGATCCTGGCCGGTGAATCGCTGGCGGATCGTCCGAACGTCATCGGTACGCGCCCGGGCAATGGATCGACTAATGTCGAACGCGACGCCTTCATCGCCGCCGACGTCTATCTGCCCAACTCCGGCGGCGGCATCGACACCGCAACGCTTAACAGCAACACCGTGCGTCTGTACCGTCAAAGCGACGGGCAATCGGTCATCGCGGTCATCAACACCACCGGCGGCGGGGACGCAATCGTCCTCCAGCCCACCACGCCGCTGGCGGCCAACACCACCTACGTCTTTGAAGTCACCTCGGGCGTCAAAGATTCCACCGGCAAAGCGTTCATCCCCTTTAGCTCCACGTTTACCACCGGCACGAGCGGCGCGACCGTCGATTCCTCAGTCAGCTTCGGCAAATCCGCGCAAACCGTCACCGAAGGTAAACGCCATACGTCGATGGTCTTCGGACCCGATGGAAAGCTCTATACGACGCTGATTGATGGCAAGATCGTCCGCTATGACGTCGCGGCCAATGGAACGCTGAGCAACCCGCTGGAAATCCTCACGATCCGAACCCGCGAAGGCGGACCCCGGTCAGCAACCAGCATCATCTTTGATCCGGCCAGCACCGCCGGCAACCTGATCGCCTATGTCAGTCACAGCGATTTTGCCGGTCTGGAATTGAAAGAATACGAGTCGCTGAATCTGGGAGCGGCGTCGAATTGGACGGGCAAAATCACCCGCCTCACGGGCCCAACGCTTCAGAATGGGCAGGATCTGGTTGTCGGCCTGCCTCGCTCGGTCCGGGACCATCAGAATTATCAGATGTCGTTCGGCCCGGACGGGATGTTGTATATCAGCCAATCCTCCATGAGCGCAATGGGCAGCCCGGACAACGCCTGGGGCAACAAACCCGAGACGCTGCTGAGTGCCGCGATTTTGCAGGTTAACGTTGCTGCCATCGGGTCGGGGACGATCAACGTCCGCACCGAAGGCTTGGGCGCGAGCAATTACAACCCGTTCGCGGCGAACGCGCCGGTGAAAATCTATGCCACCGGTCTGCGCAGTGCGTACGATTTGCTCTGGCATTCCAACGGGTATTTGTACTCGGCGACCAACGGCTCTGCCGCTGGCGGGAACACGCCGGGCGGGTCGGGCGTAACCGCGTTATCGGGCGTCAGCACGCAAAACGACTATCTGTTCCGCGTCTTTGCCAACAAGTATTACGGTCACCCCAATCCGCTACGCGGGGAGTTTGTCCTGGGTGGCGGAAACCCGACCGTTGGCACCGATCCGGGCGAAGTCAGTGAATATCCCATCGGCACGATGCCGGACACCGACTGGGGCGGGTATATCTACGACTACGGCAAGAACTACAGCCCCAACGGGATGCTGGAATACAAGTCCAACACCTTTGGCGGCAAGCTCAAAGGCTCGATCATCGGCGTCCGCTATTCCGGTGGCGACGACCTGATCGTCATGGACATGGCCACCAACGGGGGCATCAGCGCGGTCCATACGAATTACGTCGGAATTGGCGGGTTCGTCAACCCGCTGGACGTGCTGGAAAACCCGCTGACCGGACAGCTTTACGTCATCGAGTTTGGCGATCAGGGAACGTCGGTCGATTCATCGGCGCGCATTACGCTCCTAACCCCTCAAGCCGCCGGCGTGGGCATCGCGACCGTCAGTCGGAACAAGGCCTATTTCTCGGATCAGACCAACAACGCTAATTCCAGCCTGCCGCAAAATGTCCGAGTGACCAACACGGGCACAGGCGCTTTGACGATCACCGGGCTGACGTTCACCGGCACCAACGCCAGTGAATTCACCGTTCGAGACGCTTTCGGGAACATCATCAGTACGCCGGTCGTGCTGGCTCCGAACGAACGGATGGATTTTTACATCACGTTCAAGACCACGACCGTCGGCATCCGAAACGCCAGTTTCAACATCGTCACCGATCAAGGCACCGGTAGCGTCACCTTGCGCGGACTTGGCGTGGCGGGCACGGGCGGGAATCTGGAACCGTCACTGCAACGCATCCTCGATCTGTACCAGATTGGCGTTAACGTCGGCGATACCACCCCACTGACGACCGACTTCCCCGTCGATACTGTCAACAGCCCCGATGAGGTCGTCGCGCCCCGCCTGGTCAAGTCGGGTACTGGACCGGTCACCGTTGAAGTTTTGGGAGTATTTGCCAATCAAAACGCCGCCACTTGGTTCGGATGGTACGAGGCTGGCAATCCGCAATCCACCAATCCTGTGCTGTCAGTCGAAACCGCAAACGCACAGTCGATCGCCCCGCTTCAGGACGGTGCCTACACCTTTGATCCGGGTTCAGGCACGTTCGGGCTCTACGGCAACTTCACCCTCGGTGTGACCAACCCGATCAACCGCAACGTCTACAGCGAAAACGTACTGAATACATGGGAAACCAACACCGCGCGCCAGCGAAAGGTTCGCTTTTACCCACTCAAAGACAGCAACGGCGTGGTCACGCCCAATGCCTATGTTGTGGCATTCGAAGAGTTCAACGCCGCGTTTGACCAGAACGATCTGGTCGCCATCGTCCGCAACGTCACGATCGCCGCCGACGCACCGGAATTGGGACTGGAAAATCGCGACAATATCCCCGGCGCGACCAAACTGGTGATGAGCCGCATCAAAAATACCGGGCTGAACACCAACCTTCCCAACGAGTTTCATGAAACCAGCACACTCCGCGTGCGCAATACCGGCAGCCTGAATCTGGACATCGCAAATATCTCGATCAGCAACAGCGACTTTGTAATCGACTCCGGCGGTGGCGCACGGACGCTGGCACCGGGTGCGTTTGTCGATGTCGTTGTTCGGTTTGTCTATGACCGCACTACCAACGGCAACACCGTCCGCACCGCTACGCTGACCATCAACAGCAACGATCCCGACGAAGCCGTGAAGCAGGTGGCACTGGCAGGACTTTGGCAGAGTCATTCCGAAGACGCACCCCAAGGCGGAAGCCAGGAACCGACGCTTCAGTCAATCATTAACACCTTTGGCTATCAGGTCACGGTCGGCAATATGAACACCGGTGGCAACGCCATTCGCGCTGGGGATGAAATTCTCAGCGAGTTGTGGACGCGCGCCGAAACAGGCCTGCCCGTAGGTATCACGCAATTGGCGGCATACCACCAGCAGTACAATATCGACTACTCCACCAAATCGTCGATCTCCTGGTACAACCCGACCAATATCAACAGTACGACCGGCCGACCCAACGTCACCCGCGTCTTCACCCACGCACAGGTCGAGAGCCAATCCTTGTTGCCCCTTCTGGACGGATCAACCACACAGATCGCCGCCGGATCGTTCATGCCGGGGTCCGTGACACAGTTCGGCTTCCGAGTCGATGGCGTACACAGCACTGCCGTCTACAACACCCCCAACGAAAAAGGCAACGCCGGACACGGCATCCGTTTCTATCAACTTAAAGATGCCAACGGAAAGATCGTCCCCAACGCCTACATCCTGGCGCAGGATTATGTCGGCGTCAGTTATGCCAACTATGACTATCAGGATAACGTCTACCTGATCACGAATGTCATGCCCGTGAGCGCGCCGCTCGCGCCGACCGGACTGACGACCAGTGTTTCGACTGGTGGCATTACGGTGAACTGGGCTGACAGCTCCGAGGGCAACGTCACCGGCTATCGCGTTTACCGCGCCAGTTCCGCTGGCGGGACGTATTCGCTGATAGCCGAGACGACGACGAGCATCTACGTCGATGCCAACGCACCCGGAAACGCCACCAGTTTTTACAAAGTCTCCGCCACGACCTATCAGGATCAGGAAAGCGCACAATCCTCGGTCGTCAGTGCCTTCCGCCCTGCGACAGGCGGGACAGTTCCCAGCGCACCCACCGGCGCGTCGGCGACTGCAAACTCGCCCACCAGCGTCACCCTCAACTGGACCGACACCAGCAACAACGAAACCGGCTTCCGCATCGAGCGCAAGACTGGCAGTGGCTCTTTTGCGACACTGACGACTGTCGCTTCGGGTGTGACCACGATCACGGACAATTCAGTTACGCCGACCACGGTCTACACCTATCGGGTGATCGCAATCAACGCCGCCGGGGACAGTCTGGCCAGCAACGAGGCAAACGTCACCACGCCGACGCCTCCGCCCGGACAAATCGTGCTGACCAGCACTGATATCGGCAATCCGACTCCCGCAGGCAGCGTCAGCACCCTGACTGCCGGGAAAGACTACAACGTCACCGTCGGCGGGCTGGATATCTGGGGCACCTTTGACAGCTTCAACTACCTGTCCGAACAACGCACCGGCGATTTTGACGTCAAAGTGCAGTTGACCGGATTGACCGCGATCGACCCCTCCACGATGGCAGGCATCATGGCGCGCGAATCGCTCTCGACCGGCTCAAAACACGTCAATATCAAGATCCGACCCAGCGGCTATCGACTCAACTACCGCACCAGCACCAATGGCAC
>JBGSMH010000264.1:0-2263 GCA_041740275.1 Phycisphaerae bacterium | reverse complement strand
TTGCGAAACCAGTTCTGGAAGTGAAACTCCTTATCAGAAGAGCTGACGCGCGAAATCATTTCGCCATTGGCGATCGCCCGCACGCATTGCGTGAAAACGCGAATCGGGATGGCTGGCGAATCAGGCATACGGGCAGTTTACCGGAAAGACCAACTCAATCCACCAAGCGTTGCCATCCAATGACATTGCGAATAAATGGACTTGACCTTGCGCGCGTCGAAGGGCAGCAGAGACTTGAGGGCTTCGAGGTTGTCGCCCTGCAACCTCATGAGAAGCTGACGCGTTCGATGCTTCCCTGTTTATCGTCGCATGGCCCGACCACGTGGCCAACGCATCAGGGCTTGGGAATCGGTCATTTACCGAATCCCAAGCCCTAAGCTCTTACCACTAACCACTAACCACTAACCACTATCCACTCTTTGCTCATCCGACGCCGGGCGTACCAGGCGAGCGCCATGGCAAACGGGGCGGCGGCGAGGGCGCCGGGGAGCGGCACGGGGGCGGCTTGGATCGACACCTCCGTATTCGCGCCTTTCAACTGCATCAGGCCGGTAAACGCGCTGGGCTGCTGCCCGCCCACGTCAGCGGCGGTGCCGAGGTCGGCGGTCAGTTCGACCTTGGCATTGGTCCAACCGGCAGGCAGGTCGATAAAACCGCTGCCGCTAAACGTGCCGAAGTCGGTGGATGTCGGGAAGGTCGGGGAGAACGACAGGCTCTGGCTGAGCACCGCGCTGGTGCTGAGATTGGTCACTTTCAGATTGCCCGTCGCACTGACGTTGCCCGATCCGAGGATCGACCAGTCGCCACTCAGGCCGGCCGAGATGCGGGCCAGGGCTTTGCCGGGGTTGGCGGTGACGACAAACGAGAGCGTGTCGGTCGTATTGGGCTGGCTGTCGGTCGCACTGAAGCTGGCGGGGAAGAACAGGAAGAGGTTGCCGCTGGTGGTCGGGCTGGAGGAGGTGAACAGGCCGTTTTGGGTTTGACCGGCGGAGTAGGTCAGATTGTCGCCGACACCTGCGGGGGTGGTCCAGCTTGTTGCTGCCGGACAAATCGCCGCCAGCAGTCCAACACCTAGAAGCGAATGCGAGATAGACTTGAGATTCAGTTCCACGAGAGAGACTCCAGTTGTTTCATTCCGAACCGCCCGGCACGTCTTGAGTCGCATCCCGCGGTTCGGTCGGGACGGCACCGTGATCGACAAACATCAGCCGATCACGCCGGGATACTTCTTACATACAACGCATCCGATATCGCGGCGCAAAAATCAAGGAGATTCTTCGTCCGATACCGCTCCCGACGCTTCCGTTTTTGACGGGAAGCGCGAGTGTGTCATCCGTGACGTCTATGCGGGGGTGAGCAGCCGATCCTTCAGTTTCTGTACCGCCTGCTTCGGATTATCGGATGCGATCACCGCCGCACTAACCGCGATTGACCGGACGCCGATACCCAATAACTGACCCACATTCTGGTGATCGATCCCCGAGATAGCAATAAGGGGAAGCCCGATGTGGCGCTTCGCGGCTCGAGCGTAATTCAGGCCAAGGATGTCTTTTCGGGGCTTGGTGGTACTTGGAAAAATCGGTCCGACCCCGATGTAATCCGCCCCGTCGAGGACGGCCTGATGGGCTTGTTCAAGGCAGTGTGTGCTGACGCCGACGATCGTTTCGGGTCCGACCAGTTTTCGCACATCGGTGCATTTCACATCGGTTTGGCCGACATGAACGCCATCTGCCCCGCTGAGCATCGCGATGTCCGCCCGGTCGTTGATGATCGAGATCACACCCGCTTCCCGGCACATCTGCACCAGTTGTCTGGCCCGATCGAGCAAGATCGCGCTATCCAGATTTTTCTCGCGCAGTTGCAGGCAATCGGCACCGCCATCAATGGATTGGCGTGCGACAATATGCCACGGGAGTTTGCATCCCGATTCGGTGATCAACACGCAAATTCGAACCGATTCCATCCGCTCTCGTCCCGGCGTCAGTGTCGCGGCGATCTGCTTCTCAATGTCATAAAAGCGGTATCGAAGCGATTCGATCGACCTGGCGACGCCGCTTTCCCCGGCCTGATCAAGCTTGGAGTATTCCTCGATCGTTCGAAGTGCCTCACCCACCCGCTTGCCTGCTGCGACAATCACGGCAGCGGGGGACTTGCGCAACGACTCGGTTTCGGTTGTAATGCCCGTCCCGACGTCCGAAGAGGTGTCGCGGAACGCGATCGCCCGTCGCTGCAATGCCTCGGTCGATCGCTGGAAATCGTGACG
>JBGSMH010000263.1:0-6223 GCA_041740275.1 Phycisphaerae bacterium | reverse complement strand
TATTGCAGCAGGTGACGCTCACGCTCGAAAGCGGTCCGATCGGCGGACGCCCGGCCGGGGGGCTTAGCTTCGGGGCATCAGCCTATCCTGAAGCGATTATTGATCAGACATCTCAGTTCGATTTTTACGACGGACGAGGTCTTGATTTTGCCGCACTCGGCGCGGCGCAGATCGATATGCAAGGCAACGTCAATGTGTCACGCTTCGGCACGCGCGTCGCAGGGGTTGGCGGGTTTATCAATATCAGCCAGACCGCAAAAAAAGTCGTATTCTGTTCCACCTTCACATCCGGCGGCCTGCAAATCGCGATCGAAAACGGGCAGTTGCGAATCGTGAACGAAGGCAAGGCTCGAAAGTTCGTCCGCGCGGTTGAGCAGTTGTCGTTCAACGCCGCGCACCTGCGGCCGGAGAGTCAGCAGGTTCTGTACGTAACCGAACGTGCGGTGTTCCGCCGCGTTCAGGAGGGGCTTGAGCTGATCGAAGTCGCGCCGGGGATACGGATCCAACAAGACTTACTGGACCAGATGGATTTCGCGCCGTTGGTACGAAACGTGCAGCCGATGTCGATTTACGGAGTAAGCAAATGAGCGAAGTGTGGATCGTCGCGGCAAAACGATGCGCGCAAGGCAAGTTCCTCGGCGCACTGGCGGGGTATTCCGCCGTCGATCTGGCTGTGGAGGTGGGAAAAGTTCTGCTCGAAACGATCGACCTACAGGCGATCGATCAGGTGATCATCGGAAACGTGCTGGCAGCCGGTTCCGGGATGAACGTCGCAAGACAGGTCGGCGTCAAATTGGGCTTGCCGATTCATGTGCCGGCATTCACCGTCAACATGATGTGCGCATCGGGGATGCAGGCGGTGATGCTGGCAGCACAGGCGATTCGATCCGGCGATGCCAAAGTGGTGCTGTGCGGGGGGACTGAGTCCATGTCCCGCGCGCCCTATCTGCTTGATCGTGCGCGAACCGGATTGAAATTCGGCGACGGCGTTGTCGTGGATACCATCCTCCGCGACGGGCTGGTCGATCCGTTTTCCAATGAGCCAATGGGTCTGACCGCAGAGCGTCTGGCGGAGCGCTACGCGATCACCCGCGCCGCGCAGGATGAATTTGCAGCCACAAGCCAATCCAACTATGCCCGCGCCGCGGCCACAGGGCGGTTTGCGGCAGAGGTGGTTGCGATCGGCGGCTTGGATCGCGACGAACACGCCCGTGCTGATACGACCGCAGCAAAACTCAGCACGCTCAAACCCGCCTTCAAGCCCGGCGGCACAGTGACGGCGGGCAACGCGTCGGGCGTCAATGATGGGGCAGCGTTGTTGGTCGTCTGCGACCGCGATACCGCAATCGCCCGCAACTGGAAACCGCTGGCCAGGATTACCGCGCAAGCTGCCGTGGGATGCGAGCCGGAATTGATGGGATTAGGCCCGGTTCACGCGATCCGCAAACTCTGCCAGAGCCAATCATGCTCGGTGGATGCGTTCGATGCCGTAGAAATCAACGAAGCATTTGCAGCCCAGTCGATCGCCTGCATCCGCGAGTTGAAACTCGATCCAACCAGGGTCAACTCCGAAGGCGGCGCGATCGCAATCGGCCACCCGATCGGCGCCAGCGGCGCGCGGCTTCTGGTGCATCTGGCCCACAGGCTCGCCAGCGGCACATCAAAGCTGGCGCTGGCGTCGCTATGCGTTGGTGGGGGCATGGGAACCGCGATGACTCTCCGGCATGTGGATTGATGCATTGCTTTGTATACATTCGAAGCGCCACTCGAAGAGAATCCCTCCCACAGGGGACATTTCTGCTTCGGTACAACATCCTGCCCCCCCGCGTTGTGTCGGGCCCCGGCTACACTGCCCGCACATGGGCACCGTCAACGGCAACATGAACTACGTCGGGCCGCCGTCAGGGCGACCGCATATGACTACCCTGCAATCAGGTTGAGCAGGAACTGATGATCCCAGCCGGCGATTCTGCGGCGGCCACGGATGCTTTTTCGCTTGGTGAACCGCGAACCCTTCTCTTTCTGTAGATTCAGGGCGATCCGACGCAGCCGACTGACGTTCTGGGCACCGTGATTTTTGCGGATGCGGCTGGCCGAGCGAATTTTGACCTGCTGAGAATCCGAGTTCTGGCATCCCGGCCGTGAGGGTCAGGTACGAGCACTACACCCGGTACGCGCCGATCATCAAAGTTGAGGAAGAACCCATTTTGCGTGCCCATCCCCAGCAGTAACAACTTCCCGGCCCGAAACTTGGCCGATAGTGAGTTGTCGGCAAGAATATGCCATGCGTTGCGGTAGTACTGGGGCGCCCAAAATCAATCGCGGCGCGCCAGTTGAAAGTGGGTGGCGTCAAACCCTCTCATCCCTTTGCGTACCCGTGCTTCACCAGCTCTGTTTTTAGGAACGAAATCGGTCGCGATCTGGGCTGCGTCTTCCACCTGCCGACCGAGTCGTGTCGAACCGGAATTTTCACCAGCGGGATCGACAGAAATTCGCTCAACTGTTTGATCGTCTCATCCTGTTTCAGAACAAAATCCTCAAACCGCACGACGGTGAAATGCTTCGGCCGAGGTGTGTCGCGCACGATCATCGCCTGATACTTCCAGCTAATCGCTCGGCGGAGGCGCAAGTCGGAGGTCGCTTCGTACTGAATACCAAAATCGGCGAGGTCATCTGTTTTATGGGAACTCAGGATGCTGTCGCGCGGGTCTCGAACCCAGTGAATGTATTTCGCATCAGGAAACATGCGGACGATCCACGGGTAGCACAGCGTTGTCTCGGGAATCTTCCACCCCTTCAGCGTGGCGGGGCTTTGCAGGACGGAACTCAGATAGTCTTCGATCAGCTTCGTAAACGCCGGGTCGATCGGCATCGTATGCAGGGTCGAGAAGTCCCAATCCAGCCCACCATTCCACTTGACGTACTTGGCCATAACCCGACAGGCTTCATACATTTTATCCGGGGGTAACAAGTCACCCGATACGTTTAGTGTATTGCCCATATACACTCCCGACTGTGACAGCGTGTGCGACATCGCACGCGTTCCCCCATGGCCGCGCCCGATGACGGTGATAAGCTGCTGCGCGCTCTCGGTTTCATCACCGGGCGTGTGTTGCCCCTTGTCGGCATATTTGTTTTTCGACTGCAGCTTCGCCGCCTGCTTCGGGTCACCGATGTGCAGGGTGTCGTACGCCTGCTGGCTGGACTTGAACGCGCCCAGCCCCTTGTGACCGTGCCAATCCCCCTGCCGGTGCATCGGATTGCTGTTGCCCGTTTCTACTTCGCGTAGCGCGATCCACGCGTCCATGCGCTTTCGCAGCATCTTCACAATCTCCGGTTGCTCCTGAGCCAGGTTGTGATCTTCATGCGGGTCGGCGATCAGGTCGTATAACTCGACCATTGGATTAAAATGAAAATCCGGCTCGAGCGCGACGATGAGCTTCCACTGAGGCGTCCGCCAACCGTGCTTACGCTGCCATGTACACTCGGTCAGGTAGAACTCTGATTCGAAACTCGGTACTTCGCCGCGCACCAGTTTCATCGCACTGGGACCGTCAAACTTGGCTCGCGTGCGAAGCCCGGCCAGTTCCACCAGCGTCGGAACCAGATGCTTGTGCTGCAGGTATCCGCTCACCCGTTTGCCCGCAGGCACCTTGCCCGGATACCGGATGATGAGGGGGACGTGGAGCGTTACGTCGTAAATGCCATGATGGTCGAACCAGCACTGGTGGTCATCGAGCGTCTCGCCGTGATCTCCGTTGAGGACGACGATGGTCTCTTCGTTCAGCCCCAGTGCGTCGAGTTGTTGAAACAGGCGTGCGATGCACGAATCCATGTACGCGATCGCGCCGTCGTATTGCGCGTTGATGTACTGTGCGTCGGTGCAACCGGGTGGGAACCATGTCGCGAAGTAATCCCGAAACGGCTTGAACTCCATCGCGGGTTTCAGAGACTGGTTTTTGGGGTCAAACTCATTGCCATGATAAAACATCCTGTCGAACGGTTGGGGCGGAAGGTACGGTGAGTGCGGGTCCATGTGGCGAAGCATCATGAAGAACGGCTTGCCCGTTTTTCGATACTCCGTTGCCAGTCGATCAAGCTCAGGTTGTGCGACTTCGTTCAGATTCTGTGCCTTGGGACAACGCCCCTGGTTCCAAGAACCCCATCCGGCGAACTCGATATACTTGTCAAACCCTCGACTCGCCGCATTCCAACCGAAACCGACGCAGGTGGTGTTGTAACCGTTTACCTTACAGATCTCCGCCAGTGTCTTGACCTTCGGTGTGAGCTTGCCCTGATGCCTCAGCGCGACGACTTCCGTCCCGAAACAGTCGCGCCCCGTCAGCATGGACGAATACGCCGGCGTGGTCGGGACGTGCGGGCTGTAGTTATTCTCAAACAGGGTGCCCTGACCCGCCAGCCTGTCAATGTGGGGTGTGGTCAGGTGCTTGTACCCGTAACAACTCATGTGCGTCGCCAAGAGCGAATCCACCGCTAGAAGCAGGATATTCGGTTGACGAGATTGGTTGCTTGTAGCTTTGTCCTTTTTGTCTTTTTTTCGCTTCATGGCCATTTCTTTCCTTCTTGCCCTTTGCCGCTCACTCGCGGGAGAGGGGTCTATTCACGGATCAATCGCAACACGGGTTCCGGTTTGCGCCGATTCATAACTCGCCAGGATCATCTGCAAGCTGTCACGCCCTTCGCTCGCGCTGCAAAGCGAGGGTCGCTTACCACGCAGAAACTCCAAAATCGCCGGCGCAAGCGCGCTGATACGTTGAGCATGATTCGCCGGCGACGGGATGTCGCTGATCGTCCATTGCTTGTCGTCCTTCAGCATCCATTTCAGACCGACCGCGCCGCTCAACCGCGCGAAGTTCGCACTCGGTGCGTCGCCGAAGTTATGGATCACCACACCCTTCTCACCGACAATCTCGGTTGTATTTTCACCGACAAGGGAGGTGAATGAGCAGACGATTTCCGCCATCGTGCCGCTCGGGTACCGGTAAATCGCAATACCGTTGTCGTCCGGCACTTTCGCATTCACAAGGGTGTCAATTTCAGCCATCACGCTGGTGGGCTTGCCACATAGCCACAGCAAGAAGTCCACTGCATGAGCGGCGTCGTCCGCCCACATGCCGCGATTCAACTCCGGCTTCACATGCCAAGTGTTCTCAAAGCCCGGCCATATATGCGTGCTAAGGCAGTGCCGTCGACGCACCATCAGAATCTTTCCGAGCACGCCGATTTGAACCAACTCACGCATTTTCAGGTTCTGTGGATCGACGCGCATCTGCCATGCAATGGTGAAAGGAACGTCATGTTGTTTCACCGCGCGTACGATGCGGTCCGCGTCTTCCAGCGACAGTGCAAGAGGCTTCTGCAGGACGATCTGTTTCTTCGCACTCGCCGCGATTTCAACCATGTCGGCGTGCAGCGACTTCTCGGCACCGATGACGACGGCGTCAACGTCAGTCCGCGTGCAAAGCGCTTTAGCAGATGCGCAAGATGCCAGCCCCAACTGCGCACAACCGGCAGAAAGCCGCGAAACGTCGTGGTCGTACGCGGCAACCACTTGCACACCCGGCATCTCTTTCCACTGCGCGCAGTACATGCCTATGTGTCCGTGCGCCAGACCGAGGATGCCAATGCGAATGGGGGACATAGAAACCAGCCCTTCAACTAACACACACTCTGGCTACCACACTTGTATCCCGAATACGGCTCGTTAATGAGCTTACTGGTGAGCCAGCCCGTTCAATCGCTCGGCAATCAACGCAAGTTACCGCGCCCCGCACGCCTGCAGGCACGCCTGCATGTGCCCCCGCGCCTCTGCCGCAATCGCGACGCACTGAGGCACGTCATACGCCTTGGCACCGATCACCTCCAAGTCCACCGGTCCGTTGTACCCGTTCTCGTGCAGCACGCGAACGTAGCCCAGCAGATCAATGTCACCGCGTCCATTGGTCTGCATTTCAGGCGTGCCGGGGCTCTGTTGCCTACCCTTGCAGTCACGAATGTGCACGTGACGAATCCGCTTTATCACCGCGCCGATCGCTTCCACCGGGTTCTCGTCGGCACGCCAGATGTGACTCGGGTCCATATCCAGCCCGAGGTTGGGATGCTCCAGCGCAGCCAGCACCTTCAATGTGCTCGGGGTGTTGTAGATATATTGCCCCACATGCGCCTTGAAACAGAGCATTACCCCAAAGTGCTTTGCCCGGTC
>JBGSMH010000262.1:0-18868 GCA_041740275.1 Phycisphaerae bacterium | reverse complement strand
GGGCCAACCGGTATCTTGGCACCCAGGGCGTTGCCGCCGCTGCTGCAGTCGATCGCGTCGATGCCGATGTCCTTGAGACGCCGGGCGAGTTGGACCGAGTCGTCGACCGTCCATCCGCCTTCCAACCAGTCGGTCGTGCTGAGGCGCACCCAGACCGGCAGCGAATCGGGGACAGCACTTCGGACGGCGGAGGCGGTTTCGAGCGTGAAGCGAACCCGATTGTCGAAATCGCCGCCATACGCGTCGGTGCGACGGTTCGCCAGCGGGGAATAGAAGCTGTGCAGCAGATACCCATGGGCGGCGTGGACCTCAATCAGTTTGAAGCCCGCATCGACTGCTCGAAGCGCGGATTCGACAAAGCGGCCGCGAATCGCGTGGATCTGCTCGATCGTGAGTTCGGTTGGGGTCGCATAGTTGCCTGCAAACGGGATGGCGCTAGCGCCGACCGGTTGCCAGCCGCCGCGATCGGGGGGTATGTAGTCGTGGCCAACCCACGGCACTTCAGTTGAGGCCTTGCGACCCGCGTGTGCAAGCTGGATGCCCGGGACTGCGCCGTGGGCAGTGATCTGCTGCGTGATGCGCGCCCACGCGGCGGTCTGGGCATCGTTCCAGATCCCGGCGTCCTCAGCCGAGATCCGCCCAATTGCCTCGACGGCGGCGGCTTCGGTCATCACCAGCCCAGCGCCCCCAACCGCGCGGCTGACCAGATGCGTCAGATGCCAGTCATTCGGCAGCCCGTCGACGGAACTGTACTGACACATCGGCGAGATTCCGATGCGGTTTCGGAAACTGATTGATCGCTGCGTAAGCGGGGAGAAGAGTTCAGACATAGACCCAAGTGTAGGCGAGTTATGTGTTTAACGCACGACGCGATCAGGCTTCGCCGACCCAGTCGATTTCAATGCCCACTTGCCGAAGCCGTGCCGCAAGCGCCGCCGCATGGTGCTGGACGTGGCGAATGTTCACCAACTGGTGTTCGAGCGTGGGCATGGGGTACCACGGGAAACCACACGGGTCGGCATCCAAATCCAGCGCGTCGATCCCCTTATCAATGGCCTGATCACAAACATCCCAGATCGCCAGAATCTCTTGCCGCGTCATCGGGTCACATTTCGGTGGCGTGATGCGAATACCATTGGTCACCTCGCCCAGTTCCACCATCTCCCTGCGATGTCCCGCCCACGGGGTCGTGTACCCGCGATGGTCCTGCTGGAGATAGAAATTGGAGAAAAACATCGCGTGATATGCCACGCGCCAGACCGGTGCCTGATTGCTCGATTCGGCATCCCACAGAGACTCCGGGCATTGCTCGATGGCCAGCCGCAACATTTTCAACGCGGCCCGATGCTGAGACTTCAGCGCAGAACGAATATCCATCGTTGCACCTTCCTCAAAAGACTAAATCGCCGCGATGACGGCGTCGGTGACCTGTCCGGTCGATGCGTTTCCGCCGAGGTCGCGCGTGTGGTTTTTAGGATCGGAAACGACTTTGCGGCACGCATCGTTGATCGCGGCCGCAGCTTTGGGTTGATCGAGGAAGTCGAGCATCATCGCCACCGACAGGAACGTTGCGATCGGATTCGCCAATCCCTTGCCCGCGATATCGGGCGCGCTTCCGTGGACCGGCTCAAACATGCTGGCGGCCTGACGGGTGGGGTTCAGGTTTCCCGACGCCGCCATGCCCATTTCGCCCTGGATCGCGGCACCGAGGTCAGTGATGATGTCGCCGAACATATTGGTGGTGACGATCACGTCATACCGCTGCGGCTGGGTGACCATGTACATCGTGCAGGCGTCGACGTGGTCGTAGGCGTTTTCGATCCCGGCGTACTCCTTGGCGACTTCCTCAAACGCCCGCATCCACAGATTATGGGCATAGCGGAGCACGTTGGTCTTGGCGACGAGCGTCACCTTTTTTCGGCCGAACTGTTTGGCGTAATCAAACGCATAGCGAATCGCCCGCTCTACGCCGTGTCGTGTGGTTACCTCGATCTGATTGGCAACTTCGTGCTTCGTTCCCTTGTAAAGAAACCCGCCGTTCTGACAGTACAGACCTTCTGTGTTCTCGCGGACGATGACCATGTCAAACGCGTCTTTTTTCGCCAGCGGCGTCGGAACGCCGGGCAACAGACGCGTCGGGCGCAGATTGATGTATTGGTCGAGTTCAAACCGCATTTTCAGCAGGATGTCGGTTTCGATCAGCCCCTGCGGGATTTCTTTATTGCCGCGCGGATCGGCCCCGACCGCACCGAACAATATCGCGTCATGGGCGGCCAACTCCTTCAGCGCCGAATCGGGGAGGGTGATCTTGGTTTTCAGGTAATGCTCAGCCCCGAACGGATAGTCGGTTCGCTGGTAAGAAAACCCAAACTTCTTGGCGGCGACATCCAGCACCTTGATGCCTTCGGCGACGACTTCTTTTCCGACAAAATCCCCCGGCATAATTGCGATCTTCATAGCCGGGCAAGAATATCGGAATCCCTGCATCCCGGCAATCGCCGTGGTATAATCCAGTAACCATGAAAAGCCCCTTCCCCGGCATGGATCCGTTTCTAGAAGCCTACTGGCGTGATGTACATCACGCGCTGTGCACCTATTCGCGTGACGTCTTGAACGAAAGTCTCAGCAGCAATTACAGTGCGATGATCGACGAGCGGCTTATTGTCGAAAGCAGCGACGGGAATCGCTCGATCTCACCCGACGTTCGGGTTGTCCAGCATCGGGATGTATCGCCGGACGCTATTGCGGTCGCGACTGTGGATGCGACCGAACCGCTGGTTGTGACACTTTCAGATGACGAAATGCGCCAAGCGTTCATCGAGATCAAAGACAGATCGGGCACTGTGGTAACGGTGATCGAGTTCCTCTCCCCGAGCAACAAGCTTCCTGGCGATGGCAGCGACAAGTACAAGCAGAAACAGTTTGAGACCCGGCGCAGCGGCATTAATCTGGTTGAAATCGATTTAACGCGGACCGGACGTTGGCAGCTTCTGTGCGCGTTGGATCGCATCCCCAAGCGCGCTCGCACGACTTACATGGGGTGCGTTTGGCGGTCGGCGACGCCGGCAAAGTTTGAGATCTACCCTGCGACGATGGCGCAACCGTTGCCGAGTATCGCCATTCCGCTGCTGCCCGCAGACGCCGATGTTGTTCTGCCGCTTCAGCCGCTCCTCGATCGTGCATACAAGAACGGCCGATACGGGATGTTGATCGATTACACGAAACCGTGTGATCCGCCTTTTAATGAGTTCGAACAGCCCCTCGTGCAGCAACTGCTTACATCGGCTGGCTTAATCAAGACAGGCTGATGCCAGTTCTTGCGGCGACTGCGTCCCGTCCAGCCATCGCACCTGCCCCCAACGCCTGAACCACTTCATCTGACGCCTGGCGAGTTGCCGCGTGGCGATCTTGATCTGCTCGATCGCGTCGTCCAGCGGCATCTGTCCCTGCAAATGCAAAATCAATTCGTGATACCCCGTCGCCTCCGAGGCGGTCTGAGAGAGCGTGTCGAACCGCTCCAGCAGCGCCCGCGTCTCGTCCAGCCATCCCGATTGCATCATCAACTTCACCCGCGCGTTGATCCGCCGGTTCAGTTCATCCTTTTCCCACATCAACCCGAACCACCGGGCGGTGTGTCGCAACGTGCCGGATTCCCAATCGGATTGAAACGATGAGATCGGCTTTTCAGTCAGTTCATACACTTCCAGCGCACGGACCAGACGCCTTCGGTCGTTAACATGAATACGCAACGCGGCGGCGGGGTCGATGGTCGCCAATCGCGCGTGCAGCAGGTCGAGCGGCTGTTCGTTGAGCTTCGCCCGGATCGCGTCATCCGCGCCTGGGCCTTCGAACAGTCCTTCAAAGAGTGCTTTGTAATACATCGGCGTCCCGCCGGTGATGATGAGCGGGATGCGACGCGCCCGGGCATCGGCGATGATCGCGTCCGCCATTTCGACAAATCGCGAGACGGCAAACGTTTCGGTCGGGTCGATCAGATCAATCAGATGATGTTTCACCCGGGCCTGTTCATCGGGCTTCGGCTTAGCGGTGCCGATATCCATGTGCCGATAAACTTGCATCGAATCAACCGACAGAATCTCCGCGCCCAACCGCTCTGCCAGCGACAACGCCAGCGCGGTCTTGCCCGAGGCGGTAGGTCCCAGAATCACAAGAATCTCACTCGCGACTGTCATCTCGACAACACCTGTCAGAATTGCACCCGGTTATAATTCACACCCTACCCAATATCGCACAAAACCCCTGAAATAACAGGCACTTGCGCTTCGCGGTTGGCCTATCACGATTTGGCACGCGATTTGAATAGGATTCTACAGCCCGCATGGTGCGGGCGGGATAAGATTAACCATGAACAGGAGGTTTATTATGGCTTTGCCAACCCGTGTGCAACGTGCGATTCACGATCCGATGGACGTGTTACCGCGTGAGTTTGGGACCCTGATGGACCGCGTGCTGGGCGGCCGGGATTACTTCGGTGACGGCGGGGCGTTTGCGCCGTACGGCGTGGATGTCCGCGAAGATGCCGATCATCTCTACGTCGAGGCCGAGCTACCGGGCTTCGCCAAGGAAGATATCGATATCACGCTGGAAAACGCGACATTGTCGATCTGCGCTCAACGCAAGGAAACGCCCGCCGAGGAGCAAAAGGGTGACTGGTTGCTGCGTGAGCGGCGTTACACCCGCTACAACCGCAGCTTCAGCCTGCCGCCCACCGTCGATGAGAAAACCGTCGACGCCAAGCTCGCCGATGGCGTTTTGAAGATCACGCTGAACAAGCGTGAAGAGAGCAAGCCGCGAAAGATCTCGGTGTCGTAAGACCCCGGCGGTGTATCTGACATGAAGGCCTTCTCTTGCGCACCCAACGGTGCGTGGGAGAAGGCCCTATTTTTGGTTGGCGATCGCAATGGTCGCGTTCCGCTGAAACAGCGGCAGCTTTACGCGCCGTAGCGCCGTCCGTCGTCTCGAGGCGTGGTATTCGTCCAATGTCCAGTTCGCCACCGATTCGGCATTCAGTGTTTCGGGCAAGCGGGGGATCAAGTGCGGATCGGTCGCATCGGGCGAGCGGGAATTGAACGGACAGACATCCTGACAGATATCGCAGCCGAAAACCCAATCGCCCATCTTCGCCTTGAGAGAAGGTTCGATCTGGCCTTGATGTTCGATCGTCAGATAAGAAATGCATTTGGTCGCATCGAGTTGGTAGGGGCGTGTGATGGCGGCAGTCGGGCAGGCGTCGATGCAGCGCGTGCATGTCCCGCAATGATCGGTGTGCGGCGTATCGGCCGGCAAGTCCAGACTCGTGATCACCTCTGCCAAGAACAACCATGACCCAATCATCGGATCGATTACGCAGGTGTTCTTCCCCTGCCAACCGATCCCGGCTCGCACCGCCAGTTCGCGCTCCATCACCGGAACCGTATCAACGCCGACCTTGGTCTGCGTGCCCGCAAAGGTGTCACGAATCCAGTCGGCCAGATCGTAGAGGCGATCTTTGATGTGATCGTGATAGTCATCGGCGCGGGCGTAGCGGGCGATGCGAGCCGAAGGAGTTTCGGCTACGTCGGATTCGCCACGCACATGATAATTCATCGCGACACACACGACCGATCGTGCCGGTGGAAAATACGCCTTAACGTCCAGCCGTTCCCGCGCCCGTTCGGCCATGTAGTGCATCTGGCCGTGCTGACCGGTCCGAATCCAGTTCAGATAATAATCCTGCCTCGCCGATGGATCGGCCGGCGCGATGCCGCACAGATCAAATCCGAGCGATCGCGCCTTGTCCTTGATCTGCCGGACGATGCTGGATGGATCGGCTGCGGGCATGGGGCTATTTGAGGGAGAGGATAAACCGCTCGACATTGTCGCTGGCGTCGCCCAGCCCGGATTTGCCACGATGATCCAGATCCGCCAGCAAATCCAGTGCGCGCGACAGCCCCGCACTGCCCATCGCGTCGGCGGTTTTCAGCAGCGAGTCGATGTTGTTCGCCGGCCAGATCCGAAGCTCCTTGGCGATCGCAAACGGGTTCATCTTCTGCTGCTTCAGTCGCCGGGCCTTGGCCGCTTTCTCAAGCCAAATCGCCAGCCACGTTACCGCCCGAAACTCGCTCGACGGATCGCTCTGCACCAGATGCCGCCAGCGACTCAGCGCCTTGTCGATGCGACCGGCGGTCAATTCGTCGGTCATCTGCCACATCTCCTGATCGCGCTGAAAAACGACCGATTTGCTGACATCCGCACTGCTGACTTTGCCTTGCACCGACAACGCCAGCTTCGCCAGTTCGTTATCCAATCGTCCCAGATCCGCCCCGACAAGTTCTGCCATCAATGACGCGGCACCAGTGTCGATCTGCAACTTGTGGTGTGACTTGGCCCGCGAAGCGATCCATGCCGGTAATTCGCGGTCCTTGGGCACTTCGCATTTTTCGACCGATCCGTGCTTGGCGATCAATTTGCTGATTCTCTGATTGCCCGGCAGCGATTTGCACCGCAATAGCAGGGTGGCCGAATCCGACGGGTGCTGCACATATTCCTCCATCTGCTCGCGGTAGGTCGAGATAAAGTCATCCGCGTTCCGCATGACCACCAGCTTTGCCGCAGCGAACATCGAGAACGACCGCAACTCATCCATCACATCCGCCAACTGCGCCGATTCTCCGTCAAAATCCACCCGCTGCGCATCGGTGCCCATCTCCGCCGAGATACGCCGGATGGCCTCGAGTTGCAGAAACGAATCATCACCCACAATCACATAAACGCCTGACATGCCGCTACTGTATATTCTGGCGCGCACTTTGCCATGTGGTAGTTTTCCGTTGCATCCGCCGGACCCGCCATGCCATAATCTGTCAATCCCTGGAAAAGGAGCTCAGATGAGATTTGCCATCGTCGTGCTATGTCTCCTAGCTGGCTCCCTTCATGCTGCCGACGGAGTCGATTTCTACATCAACGGCTTGGACCGCATGGAAACCGGCAAATTCGCCGATGCAGTCACCGCATTCGAGAAGGCGACCGATGAGAACGATGAGAACCCGGACTATCGCATTGCCTTGGGTGCCGCACTCACACTTGCCGAAAAACTCCCAGAGGCCGAGAAAGCGCTCGCGCGCGCCATCAAACTTTCCAACAACGACAAGGAGGCCCGCCTGTGGATGGCGACTGCCGTCGCCATGCAGGGCGATTTTTCGCGGGGGACCGAATACTACCCCTTCGCGATCGCCAAAGATGAATACGTCAACACAATCCGCCGCATGTCGCATGAATATGGCCAGGCAGCCTTCGCCCTTGAAACCGCCAAACGCAACGGCAACAACAAGTGGGATGTCGAATACGCCAACCAGCAACTGGCCAACCGCGACAAGTTGCGGAAATCTTTCCCCACCTATGGCGCGGCTTTCTCGAAGAAGATGAAGGCCAAACTCCCTGCCGATCAGCAAAGCCGGTCGGTGCCCGATCCTGAGTTAGCGGCGCAGCAGGTAAAGATCAGTCAGGCGTTGATGGCGCGGATCAAAGTCAACGTCGATAAGTCTGATTTTGCCGCCGCCATGCGGGACATCAACCCGCTGATGGTGGGCAACCCCAGCGATCCGCAACTGATCGTGTATCACGGCCTGTGCAGTTTGGATCTGGGCGCGCCGGAGATCGCCCGTCGTCAGTTCACGCGCGCCTTGTATAAATGGCCGCTCGATGGCGAACTCTATGCGTTGCGCGCCGTCGCCGCTGCCCGCACCGGCGACCGACGCCGAGCCGATCTGGATCTCCAGACAGCCGTCTCCCTCAATGCCAAACGCGTCCCCTGGGCCCGCAAGCAAATCGCCTCCGCTCCAGTCGCCGAAGGTGACCCACAGGCGCTTCTGACCGGTTTATTCGAGTCCGCTCGCGCCGGCGACGAATATAAGTCGCTGGTCGACAAGGCAAATGCGTTGATTCTAGCGCAGAACGCCCGTCGTCTACGGCTGGACGAGGATTTCAGCGATCGCCACCGCCAACTCCATCAGGCCGTCGACGCCAATCCCAAAGACCCGGCCGCCCGCGCCAATTACGCGGCCTTCTGGTATGAGAATGCGGTTGCACTTCGCGGAGAATCGGTGGAACTTCGCGCTCCCTGGAAGCCTTATCGCCACGCAGACGATGCGACCATCGCCGCTGAACTCGACCGCGCCTTGACCCTGGCTGATCAGGCGCTGCAACTGGATCAGACCAACGTCTCGGCGATGATCACCAAGGCTGCGGTCCTCGTATATCGCCTGCAGTTGCAGGCGGCGGACCAGTTTCTTCAGAAGGCACTGGCCGCCGCTCCTGCGGAGCCTCGGCTGCTCAAACTCTTTGCCGAAGTCGCTGACCGCGCCGCCGCCGCCAAACAGGCACAGGCCTCGTCGCTCCGCGCGCCCAATACTTGGGAAGACCAGTTCTATATCTACACCCGCTATCCCAGCCAGTCCGAACTGAACCAGGCTGATGCGCTTGAAGCCCAGGCTAAACGCCTCTGGGAAATGGCCAGAACCGCGCTTAACCATGCCATCGCCAACTCGCAAGGCACTGCCGACGGCGCGTATTTTCAGGCAGTGCTTCATCGTCGCGACGAGCGCATGGATGCGGCCTTGGCTTCGGCGCGCCAGGCGATGACACTTGCCCCAAATAATTTCGAGTACCGCGACCTGGTTACGGCGTTGCTGAGCGCGACCGGCCAGAAAGTTGAAGCGCTGATCAACCAAGCGCAGGCGACCAATCTCGTTCACACCACTGCTGGCTCGATGCTCAAGTGCGTCTGGTTTTCGTTGCCTCGCACGAAGTTCAAGACCAGCCGCGAGTATCTGCAACAGGCCGCTCAGTATGATGCGGCAGACCCACGCATCGCCGCCTATTACGGAGCGGTGGCGGGGGCTGACGACAAGACCGACATCGCCACCGCGTGGTATTTCGCCGCCGCCGCCCTTTACGAAGCGACCGCGCGCTTTGAAGGCGTTTCTGCCAGTTCGCGCGAGCCGTCACCCCTGCGCCCGGACGTGGCTACGACAATCATGAATGTCAATCTCCGCGCCGTTGCGCTGTTGCGTGACCGCCGTCCCGCTGATGCCGTGGCATTGGCGCAGGCGAATCTGGCGATGGAGGCGCGCCTCGACAAATCCGTCCTCTTCACTTCCGTGCCGGCATCCATGCTCCCGGATCTCAATGCCGATCAGATTCCTGTCCCGCAGGCCGACCACGCCGCCTACCTGCTGTCGGTCTCGCGTTTGGAACTTGGCCGCGCTCTGATGGCCATGAAGCGCTACGACGAAGCCATCGCCCAGTTCCAGCAGGTGAAAGATTATCGCGACATGGTGCCGCCGACTGTCGATGCCGGATCAAAGATGCAGTACCCCATCGCGGCGGCGAATATCTTCAATATCTCTGCCCTGCTGGCCAAGGGTGAGCACGATCGGGCCAAAGAGCAGTTTCGCTATGTCGGTCGGCCCCGCGGACTTGCGCCCGATGTGCAGGCAGAACTGCAGCGCGTCACCGCCGTGATCGAAGGCCAACGTCAAGACGAACGTAATCGCGCTGATCAGGACGCCTTGCGCCAACAACAGGAAGCCCTGCGCGATGCTCAGGAGCAGCGACAGCGTGAGATCGACGAGACCGACCGCAGCCGTCGCCGCTCTGGCCAGCGATGATACATGCCATTGTCCCAAGAGCTGAACCCTGGCAACGCTGACCGTGTCCTCACCACGCCCGTCCAACCTCGCGCCACAAACGCAATAAGCCCTGGCAATGCCGAGGTTTTGGAAAAGCGGGTGAAGGGGCCGAACCCTCGACGTCACGTTGGCACGGTCTTCAACCCTCATTCTTGAGACAAAAACGCTATTTTGTATCCCCCTGCGACATATCGCTCTGTTAGCCGGTTCAGACGGATGCCGAGCCGATCGCGACGCCGGCGATAATCTGACCCGCGGCGAGCGTGATGACGACCGGTGTAGAGGTCATTTTGTATCCGGTGGGTAACACGCGTTTCACGCGGTATGTCCCGGGTGCGAGTCCGGTGAAGCTGAATTTGCCGCTGGCGTCGGTGGTCACATTCTTTTCGTTGCTGTCGAGTTTGTTGTCGTTGTCGGTATCGAGATAGACCACACGCGCGCCGATGTATGGTTCGCCGGTATTGAAGAGTCCGTTTCGGTTGGAATCGGAATAGAGAAATCCGCTGATTGACCCGGTTGTGGTCGGAGGTGGCGTTGTCGTCGTTCCCTTTTTGCTGCCAATGTTTGCGTTCGTAACATTTTGACCGGCGGTGAGAACAAGATTGATTGGCGCGGTGCTGTAGGTGTAACCCGTCGGCATTACCCTTCGGACGTAGTAAGTTCCTGCCACAAGACCAGTGAAGGCGAACGTGCCATTGGACGCGGTGGTGGTTTGCAGTTCGCCGCTGTCGAGTTTCCCGTTGTTGTTGGTATCGAGGAATACGACTCGGTTGTCGCCGATTGAGTCGCCGGTGTCGTAGACGCCGTTGAGGTTTGCATCGCCAAAGACGACGCCGCGAATGGAAGCCAGTTCGCCCACCGGAGGAGGTGGCGGCGGGGGAGGAGTGGGTACCGTCCCCTTTTTGCTGCCAATGTTTGCGTTGGTGACGTTCTGGCCGGCGGTCAGAACCAGATCAATCGGCTGGGTGCTGTGGGTGTAACCCGTCGGCATGACGCGGCGAACGTAATAAGTTCCTGCATCAAGCCCGGTGAAGGAGAACGTGCCGTTGCTTGCGGTGGTGGTTTGCGGTTCGCCGGAGTCGAGTTTTCCGTTGTTGTTGCTATCGAGGAATACGACGCGATTGTCGCCGATCGGATCGCCGGTGTCGTAGATGCCGTTGAGGTTCGAATCGCCAAAGACGACGCCGCGAATGGAAGCGGGGTTGAACGTGACAGGAATGGCATTCAAACCAAATCGGGCCACTGCAAACGTCTGCCCCGGTGCCAGGATCACATCGTACACAGGGGTCGTGAGCGATGTACCCGCAGGGACGACCGACCGCAGTCGCTGCGTGCCGGGAACGACGCTGGTGAACGAAAACGCGCCTGCAGCGTTGGTGACGGTCGAGGCTTCGCCGGTATCGAGACTGCCGTTATTGTTGGCATCAAGGTAGACGACTACGCCGGGGATCGGGGATTCACCAGAACCCAGACGACGATTGCCGTTCACATCGTGGAAGTAGACGCCGCTGATCGAGCCCGTCACAGGCGTGGGCGGCGGCGTGGGCGGTAACTGAAGTCCCACGCCAAGCTGTATGGCGGTGTAATACTGATTGGGCGATAGATACATCGACGCCGCGGCACTGGTCTGAATCAGCCCGGTCGGCGGGACGGCACGGAAAGTATAATTGTCGGGATGAAGGCCCGTGAAAACAAACGCACCCGCAGCATCGGTAACGGCCGACGGTTCGCCGGCGTCCAACACACCGTCGCCGTCCGTGTCGATGTAGACGGTCACGCCCGCCCGCACGGCTTCATCAGTGTTGTGTGTGCCGTTTGAGTTGCTGTCGGTGTAGACGATGCCGCTGGCGGTGGCAGGCATTTCCAAACCGGTGAGCAACACACTCTCGACCGTTTCACCGGCCACGACCTCCACCTGAGTGGAGAGGACAACCACGAACTTATTGTTTGGCGATCGGACGACTGTGTAGGTGCCGGGGTCAAGCCGGGGAAAATAGAATGTGCCATCAAAGGCGGTGCTGGTCCGCGGTTCGTTGGTGTCAAGCGTTCCGTTGTTGTTCAAATCAAGGAAAACATCGCGTGAAGAATAACCCACCTCACCGGCGTCCTTGATGCCATTGAGATTCAGGTCCTGCAACAGCGTGCCCGCGATCGCACCTTGCGGCGGAGGCTGGGTAATTCCGATCGGCGCGGCGATGAATTGCCCGCCGGCCACCGACGCGACGTCCACGGCGAGCGTCGTCTCGACGAATCCACCGGGTAACACGACCCGTAACGCGTGCGTTCCGACCGGTACCTCGGTAAACGTATAACCCCCTGTCGAATCGGTGACGGTTTGCGGCTCGCCTGCGTCTGCGATGCCGTCGCGGTTGAGGTCGAGGTAGACAATATGCCCTTCAAGCCCCGACTCGCCCGCTTGGCGATAACCGTCACGGCTGGTGTCGTCAAAAACATATCCGCTCACCGTGCCCGTCGCTTCAGTGGGCGCGACCGCAAGCGTGGTCAACTGCACATCAACCGTCTCACCGGCCGGCAGCGCGACCGTTGTCAATCGCGTTTCGTTGCCGACCACTCGCAATGCATGCGTGCCCTGCGGCAGTTTGTTCAACGCAAACGTTCCCGTGCCAGTGGTGACGTTTGATCGTTCGGCAGGATCGAGTTGACCGTTATTGTTGTCATCAATAAAGACTGTCGCGCCGGCGATCGGCAGATCTGATTCATCAACAAGCCGCCCGCTGATCGTCGCCGGATGAAGCACGGTCGACGGACGCGCCAAATGCTTCAGCCCAAGCGCCGGGTCGTTGATCACCAGTTTGCCGAACGCGCGCAAGTCTGAATCGCTGTCGTAATTCCACCCAGCGGTACGGGCAATCATGTCAAAAGTGGCGTCGCTGTTCTGGTTCCAAGACCAGGCAAGTGAACCGACACCCGCAGCGGTATAAATCTCCATCGCTCGGCGGTGGTCATAGGGGACATGGATGTTCAGTTGCGTGCTGTACTCACCGACGACCAACGGAATGCCCGCCGCCTGCACTTCGGCGATCTCGGTCGCGATATCCCACGGCGAACCGATCGGGGAACTCCAACTGCCGACATCGGTTGCACCCTCGGTGCGCCAATAGCCGTACATGTGGATCGAAAACACGACGTTGTGATTCGGATCGGCATCGAGGATGTCGCGCGCCCACTGCTGGATCGTATAAATGCTCTGGCCGCTCTGACCGGCATCGACCATGATCATCGCATTGATACCGGCGGCGCGAATCCGGGCGATATTGCTGATGTACGCATCGCGCCAAAGGGACGTATTCGGTCCCCACTCGTTTGCGATGTTGAGGATGATGTTGCTCTCGTACTGCTTCAGCCATTGCACGTTTTCCGGCTGAAGCCAGCGATCGACGATTGTCTGCAATTGCGATGCGTATATGCCATTGGTGGCTGAGTGATCTTCGACGATGGGGACGATGCCCTGGGAGAGATATTGCTCGACGATCGACTTCCGCTGCGCCGGCGTGGTGCCGACGCCAAACGTTCCGAACGTGGTGCGAACTGCGTTGGCGCCGGCCTTGTCGAACTCGTTGATCGCGTCGAGGTTGCGCGTGGCGTTGCCGTGGCGCGTGGTGTGGTTGAATCCGCGGATCTGGAATTCGTACCCGTTGGCGTCGTAGACTTTGCCGTTGGTGACAAAAAATCCGCTGCCGGGAACATCAGCAGGTCGTGCGACCGCATCGCCAGCCGCCGTGGTCGCCTGAGGCGAAAACCCCGCCGAGAGCAGATGCCGCGACTCAAGCATTTCGATCGTGCTCGTCGCCAACCGCCGATAGGATCGACCAGAAAGACCCACTTCACACCTACCCTGTGATCACATTGACCAAGAATTACGCCTAGTTCCATCCCGCATTAACTAGTCAGGCAGCCGCCGCAAGTGACTAAGGATCTAAAACCTGCTGTGCGGCTACTTCCGAAGTGTACCCCTTCGCTTTTCACAACGTAAAGCAATTTCCACCATATTTGGAGTGCGAAATTGTCGCACGGCAACTCCTAGCGGGTGGCAATAACGGTATCGATGGAAGGCAAATGGACGCCGCGCTGGTTAAGCGGGCGTCCTTTGACTCGCCGCCTTTAAGAAAAGCGGGTGAAGGGGGTCGAACCCTCGACATTCACGTTGGCAACGTGACGCTCTACCACTGAGCTACACCCGCAGACGAATTAGCGAGGCATCTTACCATCCAGCAGAACGTTGTAAAGCGCCATCGCCGGCCATCAATACAGCTTCAAGTACGGCAAATCCGTGCTGCCCATCAGGAATGCGTCGATGCGGGCGGCGGCGGAGCGACCTTCGGAGATCGCCCAGACGACCAGCGATTGGCCGCGACGGGAATCGCCGGCGGCGAAGACGCCGTCCACGCTCGTCTGGTAATTCTCATCGACCGCGATATTCCCGCGCGGGTCCAACTTCAATCCCAGTTGCTTCACCATCCCGTTTTGCTCCGGGCCGACAAAGCCCATCGCCAGCAGGCACAGGTCGCAATCGAGTTCAAACTCGCTGCCGGACACTTCGGTCATGTTGAATCGGCCGTCCGGGGATTTTGTCCATTCCAGTCGCACGCCGTGCAGGATTTTGACGACACCATTTTCGCCGGTGAACTTCTTGGTATTGATCGACCAGTCGCGAATTTCGTTGTCGTGATTCAGTTTGCCAGCGGCCTCTTCGTGGCTGGTGGAGACGCGGAGCGTCATCGGCCAGTAAGGCCATGGCATGTCGATGGTTCGGTCGGCGGGGGGCTTGGGAAGAAGCTCGATCTGCCGGACCGATTTTGCGCCCTGGCGAACGCTGGTTCCGACGCAATCGGCGCCGGTATCGCCACCGCCGATGACGACGACGTGTTTGTCCTTAGCCGAGATCTGTCCTTCGACGGCGTCGCCGAGCACGCGCTTGGTCTGTTGCGGGAGGAAGTCCATCGCGTAATGCACGCCGGTCATGTCGCGGCCGGGCACGGGCAGGTCACGCGGGGTGGTCGAACCGGTGCAAATGCAGATCGCGTCGAACTCTTTTCGCAGGTCTTCGACTTTGATGTTAAAACCAACATTTGCATTGGTAACGAACTTGATTCCCTCGGCCTCCATCAGTTTGACGCGACGATCGACGACCCATTTTTCCAGCTTGAAATTGGGAATGCCGTAGGTCAGCAGTCCGCCGATGCGATCGGCACGCTCGAACACAGTGACCGCGTGCCCGGCTTTGTTCAGTTGTGCCGCGGTCCCCAGTCCGGCAGGCCCGGACCCGATCACCGCCACCTTTTTACCGGTGCGCTTCGACGGGGGTTGCGGCGTCATCCAGCCGTTCTTGAACGCGTGATCGATGATGTTCCACTCGATCAGCTTGATCGTGACCGGCGTCTTCCAGATGTTGAGCGTGCAAGCCTCTTCACACGGCGCCGGGCAAACCTGCCCGGTGAACTCGGGGAAATTATTGGTCTTGAGCAGGACCGCCAGCGCATCTTTCATCCTGCCACGATAAACATGGTCGTTAAACTCGGGGATGATGTTTCCCAGCGGGCAGCCGTTGTTGCAGTAGGGCACGCCGCAATCCATGCAGCGGGCGCCCTGGGTTCGCAACTTATCTTCGGGCATGGGGTTGTAGACGTCCCCATAATCCATGACGCGCAGCTCAACGCTGCGGCGGGTGGGGGTTTCGCGTACAAACTCCTTGAATCCGGTAGGTTTACCCATGCGTAACGGTCCTCAAAAAAAGAGCCTCGTATTAACGGGAATAAGGGCGCGTCTGTCAAGCAATGCCGGGCAGAACTGAAAGATCGATTCGGCTGTCTGTTGTTCATCGGGGCGGAAGAGTCATTTCACCGCTGAGACGCTGAGAGCGCTGAGATCACCTCGGCGGCGGTAAGTTGGGTCTGGTGAGCGATCGGCCTTTTTCCTTTCTTATTCAGAACTGTGGTCAAGAAACTCGCGCGCAAAAAATAAAATGACTTTCGCCAAAAATTCGTTGTAAGTCATTTCATAAAATGGACTTATAGCGATCGTAATTTAGGCGCCTTGGTGCTGCAAATTGCCCATTTTAACACCGTGATCCTTTGCTTCTTCCGCCAGGATTTCGGGAGCGGGCTTCTGTCTTCCGGTTGCCGCGCCGGGAGAGGAACCGGATTGCCGTCGTCCATATACTCATCCCTGTTGCGCGCCCGCACCGTTCTGGCGCGCAACACCCGGCCAGAATTGCCCGAAAATCGCGACAATTTTTCTGCGGTTTCTGTTTTTGGGTGTTGCGCGTTTTGGGGTGGGGTTCGCAGCTCGCTCAAAGGAGCGGATGGGTTAAAGCAGCCCCACGCCTGCCGACGGTTCAGACGCGGTCACGCCGCCCCGGTACCTGCAAGTCCGCCGGGGGCGACAATAACTCAGGGCGCGTATGAGGCCTCAAGTATCAGATTTTGACTGTCAGACGCACGCCCAGCACGGTTTGTGTGTCGATGCTCTTCTGGCTTGGTTGGATCACCTGAATATCAGGTGTCAGCAGGATCGATGGCGTGATTGCGATTTCGTAATAGGCCTCGAAGCCCTGCGAGTCACGGAAACCCAAAGTGTCCAAGGCGGGACTGTCTGAGGCAAAAAGCCGGAAGTAGCCCACGCCAAACTGGTCATGCTTCCGGTTGGGGATCAACCCCTTACCGCTGACGCCAAGGCTTCCGAAGTAGTGCACGGGGTTCGCATCCCCGTCCGATATGCCGAATCGGCCGAAGATGCCCAAACCTCGGTCCTCCTTGGGATCGGGCTGGTACAGGTACTGATCAAAGTTGTAATAAACCGCCCACGACCCGCTTGCCTTCTGGATCGGCAGGCCGGGAATGATGAAATTGCGGAGGTTCTGGTCGACGCTGGTATAGAGACGGTCGGAGTACATTCCGCCCACGAGCTGGTGGCCGGTGAGATTGAAGAAGTGGGTGGTGTAGCGAGCCTCGGTGGTGAAGCTGGTGCCACCCTCAAAAACGGTATCAAAGCCCGAATTGGAGCTTTGTCCTTCCATGTCCATGACCGAGGCGGTAATGATGAACTCGTGCGGGTTGCCGGTCGGAAGAATCACGATGCCCGCACCCAAGGCGTAAGCGGGTGCGGCGACGGAGATGATGGGATTGAAGGCAAACGCGGTATTGAGGAACTGGCGATCGCCTTTGCTGTGAGCGAATAGGTTGGCATCGCCGGAGGTGGCGTCGATCTTGCCGATGAAGAAGCCGAAATAGTGGGAGACGAACTGCATGTACATGAGTTGCGACAGGTACAATTGCGGTCCGTCGGTATCGGGGAAGAGCAGGTTACTGTTGGCGGGAAGCACGGTGCCCGTCTGGTGAGCGCCGACGAATTCGCCGTAGTTGCCTTCGCCTTCGAGGGTGAGGAAGCCGCCGGGTATGAGCCCCATCCGGCCTAGGTCGAGGTGGAGGGTGACGTTCTCTCGCCCGCCGTACTGCCATTCCTTATCCAGGCCCCCGTCCACGACGCCCTGGGAGACTTGCGTCAGGTACATATCGAACGTGATGCCCTTTTTGGCCAGTTCATTGCGGCTACCGCCCCAGTCGCCAGTGAGAGTGAATCGCTCCCAGATGTCGCCGGAGTAATTCGGCGCGGGAGGAAGGGCGGCCTCCGGTTTGGCCTCGGTGGCGGGAGCGGTGGCTGTAGGTTTCGACGGATTCTGGGCAGGTTGGGTCTCACCCAATGCCGTCGACGCAAGCAGAGCCATCGATGCGGCGAAGGCGATACGACATCGACGGCGGGCGAGCGTGCCGTCCAAAGGAGTATGAGAAGCATAATTTGCGCCCGCAACGGTGTTCCGAATCATTCGATGTGTTGACATGTCAATCTTCCTTTTCTGCAGATGATAGAATGTTTTAGCAATCCTACTTTGGTATGACAGATCTCCGCTGTCGGGTGCCAGGAATCAGTCCAACGGGAGAAGTTCCTTTGCCCACCACGCCGGAACCGGAACCTGAGTGGGCGTGAAGGGCTCACTCTGCACTCCTGGTATTGGCGGAAGTTGGTCCGACACCTTGGCTTGCCGCGCAACAACCGCTTCCTTAGTGATGTTGAAAACGGTGAAATCCTGGGTCTGAACCACGGGACCTTTGTATACTTCCTCAAGCTCCTCAAAGACCATGGGGATTACTTGCGGCGACAGGAGGGTGTGGTAGAGAGCGCCCATTCGGGGCTTCGCGAGGCTGAAGACTTTTCCGGCACCCTTTGGCGAGGTATGGGCGGCGTCAAGTGCGATGGTCGCCCGTTCGATGGAGAGCCCAGAGGCGGCTGCGAGCGCTGCGGCGGGGGGGAAGCATTCGTGGATAATCAGGTCTACGCCGCCTTCGCAGGCCCTCACGAGCGGCCAGGACGGACGAGCGTCGCCCGAGTAGACGAACGACCGGCCGGCAAAATCGAGGCGATAGCCGACCGCGCCGCTGATGCAGTGGATAACGGGAAACGACGTCACCTTGACGCCGTTCTTCTCGTAGACCACTTGCGTCTTGCTCCAATCGAACTCGGACGACACGATCCTCATGCTCTTCGGGTTGATCGGGCCGTATCCGGCTGCGGTATCCCAAGCCAGCGCCTCTTCAATGGACTCGGAAAAGTGCTTCGATCCCAGGCGAGGTTCGGTCCCGCTGGGACCCCACACATAGATGGGACCATCCGCACGGCCGACCTTCGCATAACTGCCCGAAAGGGTCAAAATATCGCCCATGTGGTCGGCATGGAGGTGACTAAAGAAAACCTTGTTTAGCTTATTGACGGGCAGTTTCAGACTCGCGTAATTCGCAAGAGAACCGCTGCCGAGGTCAAAAACCAGGATATCGCGTTCGGGATTACCCACTTCGACGAGTATGCTGGCTGATGCCTGGGCGCGCGTCGTCCAAGGATTGCCGCTCCCGAGAACCGTCACACGAAGCTCGCCATCCTCAAGTTTTTCCTCGCCCGGGATGAAACTCTCGGCATACTGGCGCTTGGGCGTTCCAACGACTGGAGTCCGCGTGATCGCCTTGTCTCCAACAGCAAGTGCCGGTACCGGACGAGCCGCAGTCTGGCTGGCGCACCCAGGGGACAGCAGCAAAACCAGAAGCAAAGGAATCACTGCACCAGCCACGCGGATGGCGTTACAACGGCTGATTGGCACTGTCGAAGTGTGG
>JBGSMH010000261.1:0-1785 GCA_041740275.1 Phycisphaerae bacterium | reverse complement strand
CCACTTTACCCCGCCACCATCGTCGGCAAACCCCCGATGGAAGATTATTACCTCGGCAAGGCGACCGAACGCATCTTCCTGCCGCTGCTGAAAATGCTCGTGCCCGACATCATCGACTACGCGTTGCCGATCTCCGGCGTTTTTCACAATGCGGCGTTTATCAAGATCCGCAAGGAATACCCCCAACAGGCCCGCCGGGTGATGCACGCGATCTGGGGCGCGGGGCAGATGTCGTTTACCAAGTTCATCATCGTCGTCGATGAGCACGTCGACGTGCATGATGAGCAGCAGGTGCTGTTCCATCTATTTGCCAACGTCGATGCGTTGCGCGATGTGGAGATCGTCAAAGGCCCGGTGGACATTCTCGACCACGCCAGCATCTCGTTCGGCTGGGGCGGCAAGATCGGCTTCGACGCCACGAAAAAACTCCCCGGCGAAGGCCAGGTCCGCGTCTGGCCCCGCGAACTGGAAATGACGAATGCGATCAAGCAACGCGTCACGCAGCGATGGGGGGAGTTGGGTATCTGACCGCGAAGGCGCAAGCGTTGTTTATCGCGTTTCCTTTCGATCGAAGCGCTTGTCGATTTCGAGCGTCGCTTGCGCCTTCGCGCCCCCAAGCACGTTAAGCTTCGCAAGAAACGGGGAAGCGCAACATGCCCAACCAACCGATCTTCATACGCAACACCGTCAAAGCCGCCCATCTGATTCTCACGGGTTACGGACACTGGCTCCCTAACGACCCGCGCGGCTCCGGGTCGAGCGAGATTCGGAAACTCGGTCTCCAACAACTCGGACCGATTCACTTTGGGCGCAAACGCGCACAACCCGCGCGCTCTGAACTGAAAGAGTTCTACAAGCACGCGAAAACTTGCCTCGACCACCCCACGATCTGGTTTGACGCCCGTGCGCGATCAGGCCTCGCTCGTGCCTTTGCTAGTGTGATCCGTGATCGAGGGTATACCTGCTACGCGTGCGCCGTGCTGTCCAACCATGCGCACTTTGTCATCCGCTCGCATCGCGACGATTCGCTGACGATACTCGTGCATCTGGCACAAGGGTCTTTCGAAGCCATGCACGATGCCGCGTTGGTCCCGCCCGATCATCCCGTCTGGGCGGATCGACCTTACAAGGTGTATCTGAAAACCGCCGAACAGGTGTGCGGGCGGATCAAGTACGTCGAAGACAACCCTCAGAAGGAAGGGCTTGGGCGTCAAACCTATGAGTTCGTTACCCCTTGCACGCTGCGGTGAGCCGCGTCCATTGCCGGACTCGCCGTGATGCTCATGAAATTGTTGTCAGTCATACCCCTGCAGAGGTCCACAAAAAAACAGACCCGCGGCTCAATGCCCGGGTCTGTCATGAGGATGGAACGGATATTGTGAAACGACCCGCGTTACAGCACGTCGTCGAGCAATTTGTCGGCAGCGGCTTCAAGCTTGTCGTCGGTCTCGTAGGTACCGGCCTGGATTTGCGCCTTGATCTCGGCGACTTTTTCCATGCGAACGTCGTTGGTTTTCAGCTTGGCCATCAGGTGCTGCACATTGCCCAGTTCCACCGAATCCGACGATCGCGTGGTGGCCGGTGCCTGCACGTCGGCGGGCTTGAAGACCGGACGGGTCGGTGCGGCTCGGCTGATCGGAAGATTCCCACCCAAACTATTGATTGTGCTCATCGTGTACTCCTGCATCGTAAGGGCGAACCAGTTCGATCCGCCTGACTTCTCAATCGGCCCGCTGACATCCGGCCGATCAGGCCCTCACTCCGAGGTGCCTTGCTGTGACATTC
>JBGSMH010000260.1:0-2226 GCA_041740275.1 Phycisphaerae bacterium | reverse complement strand
GGGGCAGGCGGGTTCGGTCGATCCGCATCGCCGACTGCACCCCGCGACGGCCTAGCGAGGCCAACTCACGCGACGCCCGCTCGCGCACCACCGGATCGATATCCGACAAATCCGGAATGATCTTGGCCACCGTCTGCGTGATCAGGTCGTCTGCGGGCAGGTCGGCAAAAACGCGGTACACATCCCCCGCCGGCGGTAAAAGGATGTCTTTTTCCGATGACAGCCGCTGCATGACGGGCAAAAGATAGTTGCGGGCCTGATCCGGGTGATTGGATAACAGCTCCCGGACGGTGGCGGCGCGGAAAATCGAGTCCGTCTTGGCCTCACCGAGCGGCGCAATCGCCAGTTCGGTCAATCCGAGTGCGAGAACGACCAGAATCGACTTTGCACCGTCGGCTTCCACCACCGCCGCCTGGATGATCGAACGCTGTGGGGTGATTTCGATCTTGGTCAGCCGAACCCGCCCGTCGGCCATCGCATCATCGGTCGCGGCGATCAGTTGCAGGTGCTGCGTTCCCTCGGCACGCCGATCATCCCAACGCCGACCGGCGCACGACAGCTTCCAGACATATTCACTGTCGTCGATCTCGACCACGCTTACCCGCCAGTTGCGCAGGATCGGCTCGACACGCGAGGATGTCTGGGCAATCAACCGGAACTGGCCATCTTCTTCGACGATCTGGACCAATTCCGAAAGCGATACCCGCGCCTCAGGCTTGACCCACCCGCCATCGACCAATCGCCAGCCGGGCCGGATGTATTTGCTCTTCACATGGGCAGGCAGATCCGATGCACTGGTCGTCGGCGACTGTGCCCAGGCGACAGGTGCGAGGATCAAGAATAGTACGACCAACAACCGCATCGCACGGATGATAGCACACGCTGGTGGTTACTCGGCAATCGCGTCGCACCCGATCGACCCGACCAGCGATCGAAGGTAATCAGGGCTGCTGATCTGTGCGTGGCGTTTTTCGACCCACGCCAGCCGTTCATCCAGCAGATCACACAACCGCTTGGTGTCGGTGATGGTCTTGCGTTTGGCCTGCATGTACGCCTTGTGACGCTCCAGCAGCTTGACGCTCACCCGCTGCTGCCGCTCAAGACGCTGTTTGTACCAGTCACTCTTGAGCAGGTGTTCGCGGGTGAACATTTCGCGCAACTTGGGGTCTTCCAGCGTCATGCCTTCCCACGAACCGGTGGCCATGATGTGGATCAGCGCCTGCAATGGCGTACACAGGTCTTCGATGCTGCCGTCCTCCAGATACATCCGCGCCACGCGCTCCTGCGCCTCGACGATATTGGCGACCCCGTCGACGAATTGCTCGATATCCTGCTTTTCGGGTTTGAGCAGTTCCTCCGGGAAGACTGAGATCGGGTTATCAAAAACGCGCCCAAAATACCGTGCGACGAATCGGCGGGTGATGCGCCAGCCCAGTCGCGACGCCAGCACGGTCTGGCCGTTATGTTCAAAGTCCTTGACGCGTTCGAGACAGCCGCTTTGGATCAACGACTTGGCGGTGCGTTCGTTGGGTCGCAGGCGACACCAGATCTCCGGAATCAATAGCGAGACATCGTGATCGACCCGGCAATTCGGACCCACATACCCCGCCGCCGTCGTGAAGCCGTCGGTTTCGGTCAGGATGTAGCTCGCCAGGGCGTTGTTCAGATCGGCACAGGCGCGAACCGCGTTGAATGGGCCTTTGGTCAGTGCCCCTTCACTGCCCGCTCCGGTGGTCGATGGGCTCTTGCCAGTCAGCGAGCAGATAAAGTCCATGAACAGTTCGGGCAGTTCCTGGTAATGAATCGGATTGAAAACCGCCAGTGGCCGCACGCCCGGCTCGCGCGGGTTGTTGCGACGTCCGGTGAGCGTGGCGCTGACCGGGAACGTCGCCGGTTGATCGAACGGCACGCGGCGGTGCAGTTTCGCCCCGATGCTGGCCAGCAGTCGCTCGCGCGGACGGGCTACGTCCGGTCGCGTCTGTAAAAATCGAGGGTTTTTGGTCGGCTTCCCATCCACCACGCGCGGCCGCGCCGAGCAGACGACATAGCCATCGTACATCGACCCTTCGCGCAGCGTCGATTTCATCGGCTCGGTGAAGTTTTCAAACAACTGCACATTGTCGATGATCGCCTGCGACTCCGATCGCGATAGCGGCGCATAGTTCGATGCAAACAACCCCGGGTCGGCCATGTCCTGTTCGGTCTCCTTGTCCTGACCGGGGTGAA
>JBGSMH010000259.1:0-5166 GCA_041740275.1 Phycisphaerae bacterium | reverse complement strand
ATCGATTCAAAGTCGTGGCGGTGACGGACCCGATCGAGGAACGCCGTCAGCAGGCGACAGACGAACTTGGAGCGACGGCTCACTCCACATTTGATGCGATGCTGGCCGATCCACATGTCGAAATGGTTGTGGTCGCGAGCCCCAATCCGTATCACTGCAAGCAGGTGATCGCGGCTCTGGATGCGGGCAAGCATGTCCTGTGCGAAAAGCCGTTCGGGCTGACGGTGGCGGATGTGGACGCGATGATCGCGGCATCAGAACGCGCCGGCCGGATGCTTCAGCCGTTCCAGCAGCGACGCTTCGAGCCGGACTTCCGCAAAGTCAAGGAAATATGCGACAGCGGCTTGATCGGTAGGATTGAGTTTATCCGCATCTGCTGGCACGGATTCAAACGACGTTGGGACTGGCAAACCCTCACCTCGATGGCCGGTGGTGCGCTGAATAACAACGGGCCGCACCCGATCGATCATGCATTGGAATTGTTCGGCAACGCTGAGCCCGAAGTCTGGTGCGATATGCGGCGCGTGCTATGCAGCGGCGATGCCGAGGACCATCTGAAGATCATCCTTCGCGCGCCGGGATGTCCGACCGTTGAGATCGAATTGATGGACGACATGGTGTTCGGTCAGGATCGATGGCTGGTCTGCGGCTCGAGTGGCGGATTGCGAGGTCACGCCGGGGCACTCGAATGGAAATGGGTGGATTGGTCGACGATGCCCCCACGCACGCCCGATCCCAAGCCAACGCCTGATCGCAGCTACAACTCTGAAAAATTGCAGTGGAACACGGACAAGTGGGCGCCGGACGTCGCGCCCGACGCCGGTTCGGGTGCGGCCCCGGCACCGCAGCCGGTACTCGACATGTATCAGACGATCTGGGAGACAATCCGCCTCGGTCGCCCGCAAGTGATCACGCCACGGCAGGTGCGCACGCGCCTGGTGGTTCTGGAGAAAGCGCGAAACGCCAGCGGGTACTATCCAGCGGGATCGCCAGTGTCTGTCAGCAAGTGAGTCGGCCATGCGTAAATGCCTGAATTGCTCGCAGAACTGTGCCTAGCTGACGCCCCGGGTGCTCTGCCCCTTTCACACCCGCACCCATGACCCCATCCTCCGGCAACACCGATCTACCGAAGAGCCTACCCGTCGCCGAAGACGGATCGCGTCGCGTGCTCACGTTGCGTAGCTTCGGCGTTGGTGCGTTGATCTCGGGCTTAATTGCTGCCATCGCACCGTTCAACGATTCGGTTGTCGCCAACAGCTACCTGATCGGCAGCTACCTCCCGCCAGCACTGGTGTTGTCGTGCTTTGTTTTGATCGTGCTTTTGAATGCTCCGCTACATCGCCTTCGCCCGCAATGGGCCTTTAGTGCGGGTGAACTGAGCGTGATTTTGGCGATGTTACTGGTCGCCTGTGCGATTCCGGGGCAGGGGCTGATGCGTCAGTTGATCCCCATACTGGTGTCATCGCACCACCACGGGGCCAGTGACCCGCAGTTCTGGAGTTACTTCGCTTCACTCGGGCTTCCCTCCTGGCTTTTCCCGGAACGGTCATTCGACCCCTCCGCGACGACAAGCGGCATCGTCTCATGGTTCTACCGGCGCGTCCCCGAAGACCAGAGCATACCATTTGCGGCATGGGTGGTACCGCTGGCGGGATGGGGGATTTTCTTTGCCGCGATGTTCGCCGTGTTGCTGGCGATGGCAGAGATACTTCGTCAGCAGTGGGCGGTAAACGAGCGACTCGCATTTCCGCTGGCACAACTGCAACTGGCGCTGATCGAGCCCCCCGAACGTGGCCGAGGGCTTAACACCTTGTTCCGCAGTCGGTCGTTCTGGCTGGCCACGGTCGTGGTATTCATCGCTCACTCGCTGACTGTGCTGCACGGGTATATCGTCAGCATTCCCGCCCTGCCGCTAAGGTGGGATCTGTCGGGCATCCTGTCTGAGCCACCCTGGACTTACATGCACCAGCTGGTGAAGACCGGGCAGATCTACTTCACGTTCATTGGGGTGACGTACTTCATTCAAAGCCGGATCGCCTTGAGCCTGTGGGCGGTCTTCATGATCCAGCAGACGGTCAACATGCAACTGGAAGTGGTCGGTGCGAGCGTTCCGCCTCTGGCATGGAAGGACCAGCACCTCGGTGCCGGCGCGGCGTTGCTCTTTGGGCGTCCTATGGACCGGCCGACACCATTGGATGCTGGTGCTTCGACAAGTCACGCGCGGGGCGCGCCCCGGCGAACCAACGGGATTGTTCGTCTCCCATCGCATCGCGGCGGCAATGATCGTGGTCGGCTTGGTGGTGATGTTCGGATGGCTGTGGGTGGTCGGCGCGGGGCTGATGATGACCGCAATCATCGTTGCCTTTATCATCGGAAGCCACATCATCATCGCGCGAATCGTGGCCGAAACCGGCATGCCCTTCATGCGTGCGACGGCAGATATCGATCAGATTTATCTCTTGATGCCAGCGAACACGTTCAGCGGGCGTGATATTTTCTTTGCCGGCGCTTTCACGCTCACTGGCCCGCATGCCAGCCGTGAAAGTCTGCTGACTTTCGCCTCCCACGGCATGACAATCGCCGAACAGGCCACACAAACCCGCGATGCCCGCCCGAGTCGGCTACGTGGCATCCTCGCGGCGATGATCGCGGCGATCGCCATCAGCGCGGTCGTCTCCGCCGCCAGTTCACTGTGGTGTCAGTACAGCTACGCCGTGCCCCTCACTTCTTCTGGCAATCCGACCATGCTTAACGGGGGCAGTTCCGATACCTGGCCGCGACACTACATCACCGCGCGGCTCAACCAGCACGAGGCCGGTCGATTCCCGCCGGCGTCCCACAATTCCGCACTCCACATTGGCATCGGCGCGACGATCACTTCTGCACTTCAGTTTGCGACCTGGCGATGGACAAGCTGGCCGCTGGTTCCGGTGGGCTATGTGGTCAGCGGCACATGGTATGTCCAGGCCGCATGGTTCAGCATCTTTCTGGGATGGCTCGCCAAGCTGATGCTGGTGCGGTTTGGTGGGTCCAGCATGTTCAAAGCCGCCAAGCCCTTCTTCATCGGCCTGATTTTCGGCGAGGCACTGGCCGTCGGCGTCTGGCTTCTGATCAGCATGGCGCTTGCCGTTTCCGGGTATGAGTACGTCACGGTGACCATTCTGCCCCGGTGAGCGGACTGTCGCCATTGAGATACGTCCCTCACAGCGTTTGGAAACCGCACGGAGAAACCGCCTTCTGTTGGCATGTCGAGGTATGGCGCGGTAGATTTCGCGTGTGACAGATTCGCAGAGGGGTCGCGGTATCCCTTAGTAAGCTCACAAAACAGTCCTCATGGACTTCGTACCTTGAAACGCCAGAAGACCATTACCGTAGTCGTCGCACTCGCCATGCTCGCGGTTGCGGGCTATCTACTGCTCTATCCGCCTCCCCCAAATCTTGAAAATGACGGATACACCTCCGCTGTCTTCGACTTCCGCGAATACGACGAGACGTTGCCTGCCCTGAAAATATCGACGTCCGACCCGAATGTGGTCCAAGGCCTTGCGCGCGTGATCGCCGGCGGGAAGAACGATGATAGCTGCCGATGTATAAACTTGGGCATTGCCACCCTCAATAGGGCAGATGGCGGACAATTCTCTTTTCTGCTCATGCCCGCTCATGGTGCCGACGACTGCCAGATCGACGTGGGCGGCCAACGCTATGCCGTTGACCGGCCGCAGTTTCTATCGGCGGTCGCGCCGCTTGGACTTCCCTCTGAACGTTGGACTGGCAGATGACAAGAAATGTGAGTCCCGCCGCGTGACAAGAGTCTTGGTAAAACGGGTTGCCGCGGTGTCGGCCTTACAACGGTTTCTACATTAACGACGAGGGTCACGCGAATGGACAACGTCAGGCTCCTGAAAACGATTCCGGCACTGCGGGCCGATGACATCAAAATCTTGGCCGAGTGGTACCGCGACGCAATGGGGTTTGAGATCCTATTCCTATGGGGTGACCCGGCGGAGTATGCCGTGATTCGACGCGGACCGGTCGAGTTCGGCATTGCCAGACAGGACGCGCTTTTTGGCCCGATCTCCACCTATACGTACGTCGAAGGTGTCGATGCACTGCATGCCGAACTTGTCGGCCGGGGAGTGAGCGCAAGCCGTTCGCCGTCCGTGCAACCCTACGGCATGAAGGATTTTGACGTCACCGATCCGTCCGGCAATCGTATCTGTTTTGGCGAAGCGACCGAGGAAAGCGACGCGGTCGGAGGGTAGTCAGCGGCGATAATTGATAAAATGAGTGTCGGCGTCGGAGCGTCGGCCACCAAAAATCGGCCATTGTCCCACTATGACCGAACGAGAGTTCCAACCCGGTTTTCGTCTTTCGGCAATCGACGTCATCGTCCTTGTCTTGGGCAGCGTTGCCTCAGCGTACGCAATGACCGTCGATTGGTGGCTCGGGGTCGCAACTGCATTCGTCGTCTTGCACTTCTTCCTGTTCTGCAATGTGCTGCGGATGTCCCGTCCGCTCGAGTTTATCTGGGCCGGCGCTTTCTCGGTACTGGCTGTGGCGACAATCTCACTCAGTATGTTGTCGTGGCCAGTCGTGTTCTCGACGTCACTGTTCCTTACAGTGATCGTCGCGTTGATCGAAATCAGGCGTCCGTCGTACCATGGTATCGGCTGGCAGAAGCTGAATCCCCGCCTACCCGAGTGGTGGCAATCTGGGGGAGAAAGCAATTCTGGCCAGTGAATGTGATCGGATTTATTAACATCATGAAGGGAATTACAGCCATCATCGCATTCGTCGTCGGCGTCGCTCTCACTGCCGTCGCATGCAGTGTCCTGGGTACGGTACGCGAAGGTCACTGGCAAGTTCAGCTCTGGAGCGACGTCCATGGCCCGATGCGACAGTGTCTTGACGATATCGCACAGGCGTATGATCGTGGGGACGCCGCGCTCGCCGAGCAAAAGATACGGTTGCTGCAACGGAGATGGTCGGAGTACCTCGAGACCAGCGGCGCGGCGCCGGAGCAATTCTCGAATGCGGTAATGCAGTTGGGAAACATGGCCACGCGGCCAGCCAACTAATCAAACACCGAAACGAACCGGGAAAAGTTGCGAATCACACTGGTTTTACGGGGGATTTTTGAATGCCTGAACCAGGACTTGAACCTGG
>JBGSMH010000258.1:0-8209 GCA_041740275.1 Phycisphaerae bacterium | reverse complement strand
TTTGGAACTGATCGATCGGGAGATCGAGCGCATCGATTGTGAACACGGTTATGTGCGTCTGCGGCTGGACGTGCCGCTGCACGAACCGATCGAGGACCGGCAGGCAACGCTTTTTCAGGACCGGTCTGATGCGGATCAGATGGAGTTTGAATTGCTGCTGCAGCGACTTCGGTCCCGGCTGGGCGATGACGCGGTGGTGAGGCCTTTTCCGGTGGAATCATATCTACCCGAGCGGGCTTGGCGTGCGGCGAGGGACGACGAAACGATCCCCGCCGATATCACGATTCGCGCCCCCGCGCGCCCGCCGATGCTGTTTGAAACGCCGCAGGAAATCGGGGTGGTGAGCGAGCCATCAGACGACCGAGTCGGATCGCCACGACAATTCACCTGGTGTCGGGATGTCCATCGTTTGATGCACGTTGTCGGTCCCGAGCGTATCGCCGGAGAGTGGTGGCGCGGGCATCGGCACACGCGCGATTATTACGAGGTGGAAAATGAATCAGGACAGCGGTTCTGGATCTTTCGGGTGCTGAGTGTGCGAACCCACGCGCAAGTCGTCGCCCGCTGGTTTTTGCACGGAAGGTTCGACTGACAGATGCGAGGCAGAACAGAGCTCACGAAGAAACGAAGAACCGCGAAGAAACACGAAGTATTTTCAATTTCTTCGTGAACCTTCGTGACCCTTTTTTGACTTCGTGAGCTCTGCCTTGAACGCGATTCGATAAGGGAAGAACCGATGCCAGAAAATGAGAACAAGAAATTGTATACCGGTGCGCGAATCGATCCGCCGACTGCGGTGGCGGCGTGTGAGGAGGCGTATGCGGAACTGGACGTGACGACCAACTTCTCCTTTTTGCACGGGGCGTCACACCCCGACGAACTGGTCTATACCGCAGCGCTGCACGGGTATCGGGCGCTGGCGATCACGGACATCAACACGCTGGCGGGCGTGGTGCGGGCACATGAGGCGGCCCGAAAGATCGAAGGATTCAAACTGATCGTCGGATCGCGATTGGTCTTTGCCGACGGTGCGCCCGACCTATTGGTCTGGCCGACCGATCAACCGGCGTACGCGAGACTTTCGCGATTGCTCACCCTCGGACGTCGCAAAGCCCCCAAAGGCGAATGTCATCTCACCCTCGACGATTTTCTCAACCACGCCGACGGCATGCAGATAGCCGCGGTGCTGGAAAACGCCAACGACAACGAAGCGTTGCTCCGCGATCTTCACAACATTTTGCACGACAACCTTTCCATCGCGATCAGTCTGCATCTGGGCGGGGAAGACCGCACGACGCTGGCGTCGTTTGTCGCATTGAGCAAACGCACCCGCATCCCGCTGCTGGCGACCAATCTGGCGCACTATCACGATCCGGCACGTCGGCCGCTGCACGATGTGCTGACCTGCGTCCGACACGGTTGCACGATTGAGCAGGCAGGATTTCGCCTCGCATCCAACGCCGAGCGATATCTCAAAACCCCCGCGCAGATGACGCGCCTTTTTGCCGATTATCCCCCCGCAATCCGGCGGGGATTGGAGGTTGCTTCATCTTGCGGGTTTTCACTCAATCAGTTGATGTACGACTACCCCACCGAGGTCGTCCCCGCCGGTCGGTCGGCGACGGATTATTTGCGGGAACTGACCTACGCCGGAGCGCAAGCGCGATACCCGCAAGGTCTGCCCGACGCGGTGCGGGCGACGATCGAAAAAGAGCTGGCGTTCATCTCTCGCTCGAAATACGAGGCGTACTTTCTGACGGTTTACGATCTGGTCGATTACGCGCGATCGCACGGCATTTTGTGTCAAGGCCGCGGTTCGGCGGCCAACTCTGCGGTCTGCTACTGCCTGGGTGTGACCGCGGTCGATCCGGCAAAGTTTCAGCTCGTCTTCGAGCGATTCGCCAGCGATGCCCGCAGCGAACCACCCGATATCGACATCGACTTTGAACACGAACGTCGCGAGGAAGTCATCCAATACGTCTACCAGAAGTACGGCCGCGATCGTGCCGCTATGACCGCATCGCTGATCACCTACCGCGGACGATCGGCAGTTCGCGATGTCGGCAAAGTTTTGGGCTTTGGCCAGGACGCACTCGACCAACTCGCCGGCAAGCTCGACTGGTGGCATCGCGGCACGCTCACCGACGCCCAACTGCGCGAAGCCGGCGTCGCACCCGACGATCCGACCATCCGCAACCTCATCGCACTGACGACCCAACTGCTGGGTTTCCCGCGCCACCTCAGCCAGCACGTCGGGGGGATGATCATCTCCCAGCGGCCATTGCATGAGATCGTGCCGATCGAACACGCCGCGATGGAAGACCGCACCGTCATCGAGTGGGACAAGGATGATCTGGACGTAATCGGACTCTTCAAGGTCGATCTGCTGGCGCTGGGCATGCTCACCTGCATCTCCAAATCGCTGGTGCTGATCAACTCGTATCATGGCGATGGCGCACTGCAGATGCACACCATCCCGCACGAAGACCGTGCGGTCTATGAGATGATCAGCGACGCCGACACCGTGGGGGTTTTTCAGGTCGAGAGCCGGGCCCAGATGTCGATGCTGCCGCGCCTGCGACCCAACACCTTTTACGATCTGGTGATCGAAGTCGCGATCGTCCGACCCGGGCCGATCCAGGGGGAGATGGTGCATCCGTATCTGCGCCGGCGGGAAGGATTGGAGCCGGTGGAGTACCCGAAGGAGGAACTTCGCGATGTGCTGGGTAAGACGCTTGGCGTGCCGCTGTTTCAGGAGCAGGCGATGCGCATGTCGATGGTCGCCGCAGGGTTTAGCGGGGCAGAAGCCGATCAGCTTCGTCGCGCGATGGCGGCATGGAAACGGGGAGGCGGGATCGAGCCGTTTCACGACAAGTTTATCGGCGGGATGATCGCCAACGGGTATACGCCCGATTTTGCGGCACGGTGTTTCAAACAAATCTGCGGGTTTGGCCAATACGGTTTTCCCGAAAGTCATGCCGCCTCGTTTGCAAAACTGGTGTATGTGTCGGCCTGGATAAAACGCCACCACCCCGCCGCTTTTGCAGCGGGGCTGATGAACAGCCAGCCGATGGGTTTTTATGCCCCGGCGCAAATCATCCGCGACGCCCGCGAGCACGGCACACCAGTCCGGCCTGTCGATATCAATCACAGCCACTGGGATTGCACCCTCGAATGCGACACCGGCGTCTCGCCCGCGCCCTGCGATCAACCCAAATCGACCTGGGGACAAAACGCCCCGGCCATCCGGTTGGGGCTTCGGGTGATTCGCGGGATGCGGGTATCGGATGCGATGCGGATCGTCGCCGCTCGGCAAAAACACGGGCGGTTTAACTCGGTCGAGCAATTGCAGCAATGGAGCGGCATCGGGTCGGCGGTGGTCCGGCGGCTCGCAGAGGCCGATGCACTCAACTCCCTGCAACTGAATCGCAGGCACGCGGCATGGAAGGCGATGGGCCTGTCGGATCATCCCATGCCGTTGTTCGACACCGCTGCGGACGCTTCGACCTCACGCGTCGCACTCCCTGAGATCGCCGACGATATGGAAGTCGTCACCGACTACGCAACGACCGGCCTGTCTTTGAAACAACACCCCGTCGCATTTGCCCGAAAGAAATTGACTCGCCTGGGCGTGATCTCGGCGGCAGACGTGCAGGACGCCGTTCGATTCCCGGAAAACCAGCGCGTCAGCGTCTGCGGGTTGGTGCTGGTCCGACAACGCCCGGGCACGGCATCGGGCGTCGTGTTTATTACCCTCGAGGACGAAACCGGCATCGTTAACCTCATCGTTTGGGGCACCGTATACGACCGATACCGACGCGCCGCCCGCCACGCCACACTCCTGCAAGCCACCGGACACGTCCAGCGGCAGGGACAGGTCATCCACATCGTCGTCCGCAGCATGACCGATCGTACCAGCCTGATCGGCACCGTGTCGCAGGGTTCACGCGATTTTCATTGATCTCCGTCAATGGATCGAATCAGACCGATTTGAAATATCCTCCCCGTTTCTAACCGCCAGCGATAAACCATTCCTATGATCACACCGTATAAGTAGCGAACACCCGCCGCAGTTACGGCGGGAATAGAAAGAGGTGTTTGAATCATGGGTGGTAAGTTTTTCAATAATGCCAAAACCGTCATGTTGTTGTCGGTCCTGACCGGCTTCATCTTGTTCATCGGCTATCTGCTCGGCGGGCAAGGTGGCGTGATCATCGCGCTGGTGCTTGCCGGTGGGATGAACGTCTTCGGGTATTTCTTTTCCGACAAGATCGCGATCGCCTCGATGCATGCCAAGGAAGTCGGCCCGGAGCATGAGCTTTACAAGATCACCGAGCAGCTGACGCAGCGCGTCGGGATGCCGATGCCCAAGGTGTATATTTCGCCTCATGAGGCCCCCAACGCATTTGCCACCGGCCGCAATCCGAATAACGCCGCTGTCTGTGCGACTGCAGGGTTGATGCAGATGCTGGATCGCAATGAGATCGCCGGTGTGATGGCACACGAGTTGGCGCACATCAAGCATCGCGACATCCTCATCCAGACCATCGCCGCGACCATCGGTGGCGCAATCAATTTTCTGGGCTATATGTTCATGTTCGGCGGAGCGTCGGATGACGAAGAGGGTGGTGGTGCCAATCCGATCCTCGGCCTGCCGGTCATGCTGCTGGGCCCGATCGCGGCGGCGGTGATCCAGATGGCGATCTCGCGCCAACGCGAATACGCCGCCGACACCGAAGGCGGCAGAATCGTCGGCGACCCGATGCACCTGGCGACCGCACTGGAAAAAATCCATGTGATGGCCAACCGCATCCCCATGCAGTCCAACCCCGCGTTCAACGCGATGATGATCGCCGAGCCCAAGAACTTCTCCGGCAACATGGCCAGCCTCTTCGCGACGCACCCCCGTCTCGAAGACCGCATCAAAAACCTGATCGGCCGAGAAACGACGGGGGAGCGGTTTTACTGATCGTCAAGAGTCCTGTGAATTACATCCTCCCTCGCTCGTGCGAAAGCGCGAGCGAGGGTTTTTCATTCCACGCGCATGCAAATAAGCATTTGCACCATCGCGTTTTGAATCTTAATGAGTAACAGCGACCCGTTTGTCGGCGGAAACGGGCACCATCACCAGGCGACGGCGTCTCTGGACGCTCAGCGCGTGGACGGCGGCGCACAGGCCGAGATACGGGGCGAGGATGGCAAAACCGTGAACGCCCGCTAAAAACGCGAGCGGCAGGTATTTCAGGTGCTTCATACGTCGATCGCATCATAGCCACATCACTTATCGGGCATGATATCCGGCCCGACATTTCAACAGCTTTGTCCCGCAAAGTGCGTCAAGATCGAGAATCCGCACCGCCTGTGACGGCCGTGTCACACGGATGACTCGAAAAAATCTCAAAACCCGAGGGCGCGACGCGCCTCGTGAATGGTCAATTGGGGTGGATTCACAGGCGGTGCTCGCGTAATCTTGGAGACGTATGAACGCAGCCGATGTCAAAATCCTCGATGAACCCAAGCTCTCGCTGGGCGATCAGTTCTATCTGCCCCAGGTCCTCAACGGCCTGGGCACGACGATGAAGCACATGTTTCGCGTCGTCGTCAAGCGGGAAGACCGTGTGATCCAGTATCCCGAAGAACGCCGTGAAGATTTGCCCGTCGGCGAGGGTGGGATTTTGAAACAGACCTATCGCGGCACGCACAGGCTTAACCGCGACGAGGAAGGCCGCGTCAAGTGCGTCGCCTGTTTCATGTGCGCCACCGCCTGCCCCGCCAACTGCATCCACATCGAAGGCGGCGAAAGCCCGTGGGCAGATCGTGAAAAATACCCGATCAAGTTCGACATCGACGAACTCCGCTGCATTTATTGCGGCATGTGCGAAGAGGCCTGCCCGGTCGACGCGATCGAATTGACCAGCATCTACGACATCGTCGGCCTCACCCGCCAGGAGATGATTTTCGACAAGGAAAAACTGCTCCGCATCTATGACGAGACCGTCAAAGATGAGCCGATGTAACGCTCGATTCGCAAAGCGTCCATATTTCGATTGACGCTATATTCAATTGTTTGATATGCTCATGGGATGAACCAATCGCTCTGCTTTGCGGCGTGTCTGTTGACGGGGTTATTGTCTGTTGCTGCATCTCCCCTATCGGCGGCGACGTACTACGTCGATTTTGACGCCGGTGACGACACCAAAGCCGGGACCGCCCAGGACAGTGCATGGAAACGCGCCCCCGGCGACCCGCTCGCTGCGGGAAAAGCCTCTGAAACCAAGCTCGCCCCCGGCGATGTCGTTCAGTTCAAAGCCGGCGTCATCTACCGTGGCAACATCGTCGTCCCCGCCAGTGGTGAAAAGGGCAAACCGATCACCTACCTCGGCAAAGGCTGGGGGCAAGGCCGGGCGATCCTCGACGGATCGGAACTGATCACCGGCTGGAAAAAGTGCCAGTCTCCCGAAGACGCCGGGGGTGCGAAGAACTTTGAGAATCTCTATTACACCGTAGTCGAGGCTAAGTCCCCCTTCCTGCTCAATCTGCATGAGACCGACACCAAGACCCAGTCCGATGAGTTTCTGTACATCGCTCAAGACCCCAACCCGGTCGATCCGTTCTTCAATGATCGCACCGATTCGATGCACAAGCTGACCAACGAAAATCTGACCCTCACCACCGTTGCCGCACCGGAAATCTTGAAATCCGACAACGCCAAACACTGGAACGGTGCGAGCCTGCTTTTGTGGGTTAATCCCAATCGCACGACGCGCGTTGCGGTCACTGGGTTTGATCCCAAGACCAGCACTGTCACCTTCGAGCCGAAGCTGGCCGACAACGCGATCTATGCCGACAAGCGGGTGCAGTATTTTGCGGTTTACAACAGCCCGCACGTTCTGGATCAGCCCGGCGAATACGCCATCACCGAGCCCAACGCCGACGGCAAACGCCACATCGTCCTCTGGCCACGATCCGGCGAGACGATCAACACACGCATCTCCCGATCGGTTCGAGAAACTGGCTTTGCATTGGGTAAGGAAAGCCACATCACTATCGAAGGTTTTGACATCCGCAAATACGCCGGCGAAATGATGACCGATGGTTCGGGCATCGCCACCGGCCGTCGCGGGGTCGGGCCCAAAAGCGGTTACATCATCCGCGACAACCACATCTCCCACACCCAGGCCGGCGACAACGGTTACGGCGGGATATATCTCGACGACACCTCCGACGCCGTGATCGAAAACAACGATGTCCGCTGGACTAAAAACCACCGAGCCATCTTCATCACCAGCGGCGATAACATCATCATCCGCAATAACAACGTCCAGAATATCGGCCGCACTGCGGTTGTGATGTATGGCGGGAGAAACTCGCAGATTCTCAACAACCGCATCTCGCACATCTACGGCACACATGCCAATGCGCTCACGCTTTATATCGCCAGCAAAAACGTACTGGTCGCAAACAATGTGATCACCGACGCAAGCAATCCGATCACGTTCCAGGACAGCGGCCCGCTCTATTTTGTCAACAACGTGACGGACGGATTGGGCAAGCACAAGAACATCAATGAGTGGCCGAACACCTCGCGCGGGCCGTGGGCAACCGGTGAGATCGTTTTCCTGAACAACACCTGCGTCAACGCCGGGGCCAATACCTCTCTCAGCCTCGGCAAAGACCCGGAGAAAAAGTACGTCGTCGTCAATAACATTCTCGATGGTTTGTCGGCCGGCAAGAGTAAGGATGTGCTGCACACGCACAACCTGTACGTTGGCCGTGCCAGTTCCCAGGCCGATCGTTACGGCTGGAAGGACGGCGACGCCGAGTCCGACATCGAGGACGCCAACACCCTTTTCGTCGCACTCGACAAGTTCGACTACACCCTCAAGCCCGCCTCTCCCGCCAGCGGGAAAGCTGCGGATGTGACCCAATACTTCCCCAAGGCCGCGTTTCCCGACGTCGATTTTGCCAAACTGATCCCCACGGCAGATGGCAAACCCTCGATCGGCGCCACCCCCGCCGGACCAGCAAAATAGGCCGACCGCATCGGTATTTTCCCGACTCGATGGTTTCCGCGTCCTACACACCGCTCGCCAAGTTGCCTGATCGGCGGCCAGTGTGTAAATTACCCGATTCGCACGCCGAAGTAGCTCAATGGCAGAGCACCGCTTTCGTAAAGCGGGGGTTGTGGATTCGACTTCCACCTTCGGCT